>JAMOMO010000408.1 GCA_027067035.1 Desulfobulbaceae bacterium | reverse complement strand
ATCCCAGGCATATTCCACAAAACCGCCGCCTTCCTTGCAGGTCTGGATGATTTTACGGTTTATGGCAACGCCGTTGGGGTCAGTGAGGTTGATCAGGTTCATGCCCACATATTGGGCGGAGGGGTGACTGATATAGAGGCCGTTGTACTGGAGAGCAAAGAGGTAGCCTTCTCCATCCGGTCCGTAGCTGGCGCTGCTGATTATTTCGAGGGACTGTTTCTTTGCCGTGTTCTCCATGTCTTCCAGGTAGAATCCTGTGACTATGAGCAGTTGCAGGGGTTCGAAAATACCGATGAAGACAGTATTGTCATGCCTTCCGTTAAAGCTGCAGTTATTCTGCCAGGAGCTGTATCCTTCACCGCTTTTACGGAAAGTATCGGCAATTTTTCTGAATGCGGTCCGGGCTGCAGGGGTGTCTTTGTCACCTGTTCCATGATCTTTTAAAAAGAGAATGTTTCCCTCTGTTGTTCCGATGATGATGAGTCTCTTCTCATCCATCTCAAGCACGGGAATGCTTGCGGCAAGGATGAGATTCTGGATGGCGGCCCGGTCCTGTATTCCGGTGCTTCTGCTGGAGATCTCCGTGGCAATGTTTTTGGCAATGGAGATCTGTTTCCGCAGACTCTCCTTCAGGCGCTGCCGGACTTCGGCACGTATCTCGTCAATGCTCCTGGTGACTTCATTGACCTCATGTTTGATGACATTTTTATGGAACTGGAGATACTCTTTTTCTATCTGTTCCTTCTGAATGGCGTTGATTGTGTATATGTTTTTGACCCAGAAGCCGGTCTGGAGGATGAGGGAGAGAAGAATAACAGTAAGAAAAGAGATAAGAAAGGCGCTGCTGATGCTCTTTCTTTTGCCAGTCATATCACTTCCTCTGGAGGTTTGTGTGCTGAGAATTAATTGGATTTGCACGTAAATACGAGCAGAAACAGGCCCCACCTGTTTAGTTTATGATATTACCGGTGATGAGTCAAACGGGATTTTTCCGGGAAGGGCTGGCTGGAAAACAGCATAATGAATGTTGAGATCGGCACAGAACTGCAGCCGGGGAACGGGATTGCTTTCGGCACTCCTTTTTTCTCCGGGGCCCGGGGCTCTCTCAGAAGTAGACTTTTTTTACAGCGCTGTCTCTTTCTCCACCATCCTGCTGTCCGTCCCTGATGGCATCACTTACCCGGCAGGCGGTTTTTATCATGTCGTTAAGTCCGATGCCATCCCATCCAAATCCCGTCACGTAGAGGCCTTTTTCCGCCTCCATGAGAGCATTGCGCCAGCTGAGCAGTTCGGGGTAGCCCTTTTCCAGCTGCGGGATGCCGCCGCGAGGGCGAAGAACCCTGGCATATTGCGGGGGAGCGGGAAGTGTGAGGAGCTGCTGCAGGTCCTCCACTGCATTCCGGATAAGACTTGCATCATCGAGCTCCAGTCGGTCCGGGTGCCTTCGTCCACCCACCAGTGCCTCAAGGAGGATGTGGCCTTCAGGGGTGCGGCCCGGAAACATATTGGATGAAAAGAGTGCACCGAGACAGAAGCGCTTTTCCCGTTCCGGAGTGAGGAAACCAAAGCCAGGCGGCAGGCTCGCTTCACTGCCAAAGCCCAGGGCAATGGTGACTATTCTGGCTTCCGGGATCGCCTGTTGCGGGGGTGGTGGGCTGGCGATATCGGCGAGCAATCCGAGGGCCGCGTTCACCGGGAGTGCCAGTACCAGGTTTCTGGAGGAGTACACTGCCTCTTTTGTGGCCACTGTCCAGCTGTCATCATTTCGGGAAATGGAGAGTACCGGGCTGTGAAGATGGAGCTCATCGGAGCTGAGGTTTTCCTGGAGTCTCTCTGCCAGTCGTGTCATCCCTTCGGGAAAACTGCACATGGAGGGCAGTCCTTTCTTCTTTTCTGCTGCATTCTTCCGGGATGCCCGCATTTTTTTGATGAGACCACGGAGGACAGAGCCGTGCTCCTTCTCCACCTTTCTTATCCCCGGCATGACACCGTCAATCACCAGGCGGTCAATGTCTCCGGCATAGGTTCCGGTAAAGACGGCATCCACATAGGGCAGCAGCGCCCTGCCGAAACGGTACTCCACCCACTCCCGTACCGTGGGCTCTCCCGGCAGCGGTTTTTTGAAGAGATCCGCGGCAACGCGAAGTTTTGCAGGGAGTGAAATAAGGGGGGCTGCCAGGATTCTGGGCGGGGACTGAGGGATAAGCCTGAGTTTTTTGTCCATGCAGACATAGCGGACAAATTTTGAGAGTGGAGCTTTGAGCACCTCTCTGTCCAGTCCGGTTTCTGCAAGCAGGGATTGTGACTCGACGCAGTTGTCAAGAAATCCATGGGGGCCGCCTTCAGCCAGGTAGTCGTTTTCCGAATGGCTGCTGATCGCACCACCTGCCCTGTCCGACTGTTCAAGCAGGAGGACGGAATGGCCGGAGATCTGTTTGAGTTTCCAGGCAACGGTGAGACCGGAGAGGCCTGCTCCAATGATGATGGTGTCTTGTGTCATATTTGCCGTCCAGGTCATATTTTTGTGTGCTGCCACTGTCAGCAAAGGCTTGACAGTAAAAGATGCATGCTTATCATTTTGGCCGACTTTGAGGAAAAAAGCAACGGAATTGGGGTGAGTCAATCCCCTTTATTCTTAATGACTTTGCAAGAGGAGAATTGAAAATGAGTGACAGTGGAACAACCCATGAGTTTCAGGCTGAAACCAAGAAACTTTTAGATATAGTAATTAACTCGCTCTATACCGAGCGTGATATTTTTATCCGTGAGCTGATTTCCAACAGCTCCGATGCCCTGGAAAAGATGCGTCATGAGAGTCTCACCAAGGAGGATGTCTTTGATGACAATGTGCCTCTGGAGGTGAACATCGATCTTGATGACGAAAAACATACCATGACAATCACCGATACCGGAATCGGCATGACCCGTGCTGAGCTTGAGACCAATCTCGGTACCATCGCCCATTCCGGATCCGGAAACTTTGTGGCGGAACTGGCCGAGGCGGCCCGTAAGGATGTGAGTCTCATCGGTCAGTTTGGTGTGGGCTTTTACGCAGCCTTCATGGCGGGCAAGAAGGTAACGGTACAGAGCCGTTCCTGGGATGGTTCTGAAGGGCATGAGTGGGTCTCAGACGGTGGCGGCAGCTTTACCATCAAGGAGTGCCCCGGACTGCATCGCGGCACCCGAATCATTATTGAACTCAAAGATGATGCCCATGATTATGCCAAGAAGTGGAAGGTGGAAAACATCATCAAGCAGTACTCCACCTTTGTTCCCTTCCCCATCAAACTTGAAGGGGAGACCGTGAATACGGTGCAGGCCATCTGGACCAGAAGCAAGAACGAGATCAGTGACGAGGAGTATAACGATTTTTATAAGTTTATCGGCAATGCCACCGATGAACCCCATTACCGCCTTCACTTTTCTGTGGATGCCCCCCTTGCCATTAATGCGGTTCTCTTTGTTCCCAAGGAAAATTTTGAGGCCATGGGTTTCGGCAGGGTGGAGCCGGGAGTGAACCTCTACTGCCAGCGGGTACTCATTGATCAGCATTCTGAGAATATCCTTCCTGAATGGCTGCGCTTTTTGAAGGGTGTGGTGGACAGTGAGGATCTGCCCCTGAACATATCCCGACAGTCTCTTCAGGATAACGCACTGGTCATGAAGCTTCGCAAGGTTATCACCAAACGCTTCCTGAAGTTCCTTGCTGAAGAGGCAAAGCGTGACTCCGATTACTATCTCGATTTCTGGAACACCTTTGGCATTTATATCAAAGAGGGTGTGACATCTGACTACGAGTTCCAGAAAGAGCTGGCTCAGCTGGTCCGTTTTGAGTCTTCCCGCTCAGAGGATGGCAAACCAACGTCCCTTGCTGAATATGTGGAACGGATGGGGGATGAGCAGGAGGAAATTTATTACATCAATGGTCCCACCCGGGCAGCCATTGAGGCCGGTCCCTATGTTGAGATGTTCAACAAGAAGGGCATAGAGATCATCTATACCATGGAGCCCATCGACGATTTTGTTCTCAATCATCTCGGTGAATTTGATGGCAAGAAACTGGTCTCTGCTGATCGTGCCGACCTTGACCTGTCCAAAAGTGGTGATGCAGACTCCGATGATGACAGCACGGAAAAGCTTGGAGAAGATGCCGGTGGCGAGCTGATTGCCTGGCTGAAGGAGAAGCTTGAGGATAAGGTGGCCGATGTCATTGAGTCCAAACGTCTGGTGGACTCTCCAGCGATGATTGTCAATCCTGACGGTTTCATGACATCCTCCATGGAACGGATCATGGCGGCCAGCCGGATGGAGAAAGGGCTTTCTCCCGAAGCGAGTAAGAAGAATCTGGAGATCAACCTTGCCAGCCCTCTTATCAAACAGCTGGCAGAACTTGTAAAAGAAGATGAAGGTTTTGCCGCGGAAGTGGCTGCCCAGATTTATGATAATGCCATGATTCAGGCAGGTCTTGTGGTTGATCCCATGGTTATGGTGGAGAGAAACTATAAGATTCTGACCAGGGCCGTGGGAGCCTGATTCAATTATATATTGAAAAAAGCCCTGCAGCACGCTATAGAACGGTTGAAAATCTTAACTTTACGGCTTTTCAACCGTTCTCTTTTTCCGCGGGAGATTCCTATGATACATAGCTTGCGTCCTCTTTTCTATTCAGGCATCATGCTGCTGACCCTCTTTCTGGCAGGATGTTCCGGCACCCCGACCCGTCATCTGGTTTCCGATGTGTGCATGATCAAAGTGGGTGAAACGGACCGCCAGGAGGTGCTGGATCTCATGGGAGAGCCTGACACCAAACGGATGGTGACAAAGGAGACGGAGGAATGGGTCTATTATGAGGAAGATCCGACGTTTATGCAGAGTGTACCCCTTGTCGGCGGAGCCTTTGATTCCAATGGCTATAACATGGTCGTGATCACCCTTTCAGGGGATATAGTGGCAAGTTGCCGCTACAGCGGTTACGACGAGGATGAATTTGACTGGCAGGACGACTATTCCTGGCAGGAGACAGAAAAGAAGTGACAGACCGCTTTACCACAGCGCGGGAGCGTATGGTGCAGGAGCAACTTCTGCAGCGTGGTATCAGCGATACCCGGGTGCTGGATGCCATGAACGAGGTGCCCCGGCATCTCTTTGTGGAAGATGCCCAGCAGGTTCGGGCTTACGGTGACCATCCCCTCCCCATTTCCGGGGATCAGACAATATCCCAGCCCCTGGTGGTGGCAGCCATGACCCAGGAGCTGCAGCTTGGCGGAGATGAACGGGTGCTTGAGATAGGCACCGGTTCCGGCTACCAGGCGGCGGTCCTCTCCCGACTCTGTTCCAGAGTGTACACAGTTGAACGTATCAACTTTCTCCTTGCCGGTGCCCGCAAGGTCTTTGATCAGCTCCGTTACTACAATATCCTCTCCCGTCTTGACGATGGTACACTCGGCTGGCAGGAGCATGCTCCCTATGATGCCATCATCGTCACTGCAGGCGGCCCTGAAATTCCCGCCCCCCTGATTGATCAGCTTGCTGATCCGGGGCGTATGATTATTCCCGTTGGTGAGCGTGAGCTGCAGGAGCTGCAGCTGCTTACAAAGAAAGATGGGAAAATTGAGGTATCACGGCTTGAGAGTGTTCGTTTTGTCAGCCTTATCGGAGAGCATGGCTGGGAAAATGACTGAAGAGGCTGTGAACAGAAAGAGCGGTCTGCTGCGGCGTCTCTATGACTGGATGCTGGGGTGGGCTGACAGCAGGTATGGCCTGCTTGCCCTGATTGTACTCTCCTTTGCCGAGTCGAGTTTTTTTCCCATTCCACCGGATGTCCTGCTCATAGCCCTTGTACTCGGGGCAAGCAGCCGCTGGTACAAGTACGCCTTCTGGTGTACTCTGGCATCTGTTGCCGGTGGGCTTGCCGGATATGGCATCGGGGCCCTTGCCTGGGATACCATGGGGCGCTGGATTGTTGAGAATGTGGTCCATGTCAGTCTTGTTGAGGTGGATGGCAGACTTGATATTGCCCTGCCTGCCTATCTTGTTTCGGCCATGGGCAGTGCCCTGGGAGGCACGTATCTGTTTCAGGTCTATGATTACTGGAATGCCTGGATTGTCTTTATATTCGGGCTCACCCCCCTGCCCTATAAGCTGACCACCATCACGGCGGGTGTTGCCCGCGTCAATCTCCCCATATTCCTTCTGGCCTCGCTGGCCGCACGGGCCTGCCGGTTTTTCCTGGTTGCCTGGCTGCTTCACAAGTGGGGCGGGGCCGCCAGAGACTTTATAGACAAGTATTTCAATATTCTCTGTATTGCCTTTGTGCTGCTGCTCATTGGCGGCTTTCTCGTCATAAAACTTGCCCTCTGAGAAGTTCTTCCCCAGATATCCTGATCGTTTCTGCCATTTTCACCCCCCGTCACGGGCCGGGAAAGCGTTTATAAATCCGGAAAAAATACCACAATGTGGTTAAAGTTCTTGACGTGATGCCCTTGAATGGGAATAATTATTAAAAAGGATGGGCAGTATAAGAATACTTTTATCCACAGGAGCTGATGCCAT
>JAMOMO010000407.1 GCA_027067035.1 Desulfobulbaceae bacterium | reverse complement strand
TCTCCTGCCTTGCCGGTTCCGAAATCAACGGCAACCTTTATCTCATTCTCTTCAAACCCGGTTTTTTTGAGATTGACGATGAGCCCACTGTCGAAGACAACGCGGCTGGCATCGATTTCAGGGAAAACCTCACGGCTGACCACCTTATTCTCACCACTGAGCTGCAGATACGGGAAATCAACCTCCTTTTCTTCCTCGTAGGCCAGGAGTTTTTCTGCTGCTGCACTTCTGTACACAGATTCTATTGCCTCAAGGGCTTCTTCGTCAGCAATAACAGCATTGCCAGTCACCTTCACCAGTCGACTCTGCTGTGCCCAGAGTTCCCTAAACCTTTTGTTCACGTCAGCAAGGCTCATCTTTTCCAGAACCGGAGCAAAGAGATCCCTCTCCTGCTGCGGTGACTGCGGTACCCGGTTACTGTTTATGGCACGAATAAGTGATGCTGCCAGCGCCTTGGAGTTTCTGCTCCCTGCAGTGAGAACCGCCTGATCAAGTTCGGCAATCAGCTCTTTTTTAACCCGCTGAAACTCCGTTTCAGTAAACCCAAACCCAAGGGCCTGCCGCAGACTGTTTTCGATGAGCACAAGACTCTGACGCCACTTATCAGGGTCACACTTTGCCCCGATTTCAGAATAACGGATCCGGCCCAGAAAAATACCTGAATAAACAGTTGCTGAGGTAAATGGAGTTCCACTTTTACGGGCAAGTTCATCAAGTCGATACTGAAGAATCTTATTTGCAACGTAGGCGGTCAGCTCCTTCTGCTCAAAGGCAAGGGAATCATCCTGAGGCTCTACGTTCCACAGAGTCTCAACACTCACTTCGGTGATTCCCATCTCAGCATCATGATGATAAAAGAATTCCGTTTCCCGCTGCTGTAACAGGCCGATATCAGGGCAGTCTGGTTTTTCACCCGAAGCTGTGAGCTGCACAAAACGTTTCTTTATGAGCGGCTCAACACGCTGCGGATCAAAATCACCAACCATCACCAGTATCATGTTTTCAGGACGGTACCACGCATCATAGAAATCCTTCATCAGGGCGTGATCAGCCCGATTCAGCGTCTCAACGGTACCGATGGGCATGCGATCAGGAATCAGAGTCCCCTTCATGGAAAACTCGGTTTCCTTGACATGGGCGCGATATCCTGCGGAGTCCCTGCTCCTCTTTTCAGAGAGTATCACTCCACGTTCCCGGTCAATCTCTGACTGCAGCAGCAGGGCTCCCCGTGCGTAGTCAGAGAAAACAAGCAGTCCTTTTTCTATATTCTCAACTGTCCCCTCCGGCAGAATAATATCATAAACAGTTTCGTCATAGCCGGTATGAGCATTGGTATCGCCACCAAAACTCATCCCAATTGACTGAAAATATTCCACCAGCTCACCCGGTTTAAAATGGGTGGAACCGTTAAAGAGCATGTGTTCAAGAAAATGGGCAATTCCGCGCTGTTCATCACGTTCTTGCAACGAACCCGCCTGAATATCAAGAGACATGGCAACCCGATCCCTCGGTTCACTGTTTTTCTTTAAGACATAGCGAAAACCATTTTCAAGCCGTCCGAAAACAATACCCGGATCAGCTTTTAAATCGCTCCTCTCATGGGGCCACTCTGTGGAAAAACAGTCAGTTGAGGCAGCAGACACTCCAGTGACCGGAAATACGATGACAGCAAATAATACAAGCGCAATTATTTTTTTATACAGAACCATCAATCCTCCTGTTCCGTTGAAATAGTGAAGCTGATATCTCCCTTGCGAATATATGGAAGCAGAACTAAGAATATGCTACATTATTCCTGAATAGCAAGGAAGAAAAAGAGATCCACTCAAGCCGACAGAGACATAATGCAGACCAGGGACGAATATCAGCGTGCAGCATCCTATTACGATTTACTTCTCTCACGGGGCCTGCGATCCATCCGCAATAACATTCGTACCTGCCTCAGGCATTACGGGGCCGCAAATGTCATAGATCTATGCTGTGGTACAGGTGAGCAGCTGCGGATGATGCATGATGACAGGATGCTGCTCACCGGAGTTGATCTCTCAGGTGCCATGCTTGCACAGGCACTGAAGACAAGCCCGTCATCCATCCACTATCTGGAAACGGATGCCACACGGCTGCCGCTGCCGGACAACGAGTATGACGGGGTAATCATCACCCTGGCACTCCATGAAAAAACAGCCCGGCAGCAGCAGCTTATCTTTCAGGAGGCCTGCAGAATCCTCAAACATGACGGACATATTATCATTGCCGACTACTCAATTGTCCCGGAACGCTATGATTCCGCTCTTGTCGGAAAAATCATCATCCCTCTCATTGAACGACTTGCCGGTCTTGATCACTACCATAACTACAGGGACTGGATGGACCAGGGCGCTCTTCAGGGATTTCTCAAAAAACACTGCCACGGGAAGCTCAGCCTTATCTCGCCGCATTCAAAGGGCTGCATTCAGCTCTATGCAGTCTCAAAAGTCAAAGATGACCCCCTGGCAACAACTCTCAGACAGATCCAGCAGCAGTTTTCAGCGCAGGATAACAGAGGAGCATTACAGTGAAACTCAAAGGGAAAACAGCGATAGTACCCGGTGCCTCACGGCCTGTTGGCCGGGCGATTGCAAAAAAACTTGCCTCCTGCGGCGTCAATCTCGTCCTCCCCACCTTTGACTGGCCCCAATCAAAGGTGGAAATGGAAGAGGAGTTTACAGCAGCCGGTTTCAGCTTTCTTTCACTCCCCGTTGACCTGAGAAAAAAAGAGGAAGTCATGGACATGCTGACAACTGTGGAAAAACAGTTCGGGGAGTTGCATGTTCTGGTGAACAACATTGAACGTGGCGGAATGCCTGTGGTACATGGAAGCTATGATCTGCCCCACAATGACGGACAATGGGAGCTTGAACTTGCCACCACCCTGAAGGCCAAGTGGCTGCTCTTTCATCACAGTCTGCCGCTCATGCTGAGAAGCGGTGAAGGAGCGGTGCTGAATATCTCATCGGTCTCCGGTATCAGTGGGAGAAGCGGGGCATGTGCCCCCTTTTTCAACGATGCCTACAGCGCTGCAAACCGCGCGGTTTCATCCTTCACGGAGACCTGGGCCAGAGAGGCCGCACCCTCTGTCAGGGTAAATGAACTGATGCTTGGCCTCATTCAGAATCGCCACGGAGAAGGGACACGGGGCTGGGGAGAACTCAGTGCTGATGAAAAAAATGCAATAAGCAGTCAATGTCTGCTTGGACGCACAGGTACGCCGGAGGAAGTTGCAGACGCAAGCCTGTTTCTCATCAGAGATGCAGACTATATGACAGGGAGCGTAGTTCGTATGGATGGAGGGATATGCCTGGGATGCCAGAAGACCCCTCCCTTTCCGGAAGGGATCCTCCACGACTGAGAAAAAAGGACTGAACAGGGTTCACTCCCCGAACGGGACCCATCAGATATCAAGGGCCCAGTCTGGAATATGCTTTAAGATATAATCCTGAATCAACTCTTTCTTCTGATCCTTTGGGCAGTCACCGACAGCTTTTTCCAGTTCTTCGAAATCAAACCAGCAGATCTCTTTATCATCCTTATTGTAAACGGTGAGAATCTGCCTGTCTTGATGATGAATATCCTCTTCTTCCTGAATAGCCCCTACGATCTGAATTGCCTCTTTAAGGGGGAGAAATGTAATATCTTCACTCATCTGAATCACCTTGTAAACCGAAAAAAAAAAGGGTGATCAGGACCAGATCCCTATCACCCGTACAACAGAACAAACAACATAACTCGTCACACTTCAGTTTCAGGCAGGCTTGACCACTGCTCCGGAACGAATGCAACGGGTACAGACTCGTGCCCGTACAGCACTGCCGTTTGAAGTCACCATCCGAACTCTTTTGAGATTCGGCAACCAGCGACGCCGTGTTTTATTGTGGGCATGGGAAACATTATTTCCGGTGGCAGGCCCCTTGCCACAAATTTGACAGACTTTAGCCATGACGATCTCCTATATGGTTTGATTCCGAAACATTAAATAAGATCCGGGAATCATAAAAAAAAGATTTTCAATTATTCTTCAACAAACGAGAAACTGCTTTTTATAACTGTTTTCCACAAGAATGGCAAGAACTTTTCCACCAGAGTGTATCCCTGATGCCGATTCGGTCCAAATGGCTGTAAATGAAAAAAAACCGTTATTGACAGCAAAAGCACGGCCTAGTATTGTTGGTTGTTTCAATCTTTTCAAGCGATTTGTATGCTTTTTGACTTGTATCAATGAAGCCTGCAATAAATGTAGATACTCTCGTTTCCAACAGACCAGACTCTATTCGGAAACAGTTCATAGCAAGATCTGCCGCAACCCCTGCTTAAGGACCAGACAATTTTCTTGCTTTTTCAACCGTCTTCTGATAAAGAATATTAACTAATAACTAATACCAAGGTTAAAATGAAAAAAAAGAATCCTGTTTTCAGTTTTTTCTCCTCTGTTAAACTTGCCCTTTTCACTCTCTTTCTTCTGGCAGTCACCTCCATAATCGGTACGGTCATTCCGCAGAAAGAGAGTATGGACTGGTATATACATAATTACAGTGAAACCACGGCCAGGCTTTTCCAGGTTCTTTCCATACCTGATATGTATAACTCCTGGTGGTTCCTGGGCCTGCTCTCTCTTCTGTCAGTCAACCTGATTGTCTGCTCCATTGACCGTTTTCCCGGGGTGTGGAGGCAGATCAAGGCAGACAACCTTGCAATCGACCTCAAACGCCTCCGGAAGATGCGCTTATCCGCAAGCTGGACTTCGGAGAAAACGGAAGAGAGTCTAGCCAATGAACTCACTGCAAAACTGGCAGAGAGTGGATGGAAGGCAGAACGTCGCAAACGTGACGATTCCCTGCTTCTCTTTGCCCAGAAGGGGGCGATGACACGTACTGGTGTCTATATTGTTCATGCCTCCATTCTTATTATTTTTATCGGTGCAATCATCGGTGAGATGTACGGCTTCAAAGGATCCATCATGCTGCCCGAAACAAAGGGAACCAGCTTTATCTATCAGTTTGGAAGCGGGGATCGTCTTGATCTGGGCTTCACCGTGCGCTGTGATCACTTTGACATTGATTTCTACGACTCAGGTATGCCAAAAGCGTATCGCTCCAAGCTCACCGTTATAGAGGACGGAAAAGAAGTACTGAAAAAGGACATCGTGGTTAATGACCCGCTGACCTACAATGGAATCACTTTTTATCAGTCAAGCTATCAGGGATATGAAGACTTTCTGCTCACTGTCACAAATCAGCAGACCGGGGTCAGTGAAACCGTCATACTTCCGTTTCAACAGCAGCAGACCCTTGGCAGTCTCAATAACAGCAGAATAGGTATCATTAATGCCCAGGCCATGGGGCAGACCCTTAAAAGCATGAAGGTCTGGTTCAAGGATGACCTTGGCCCCGCCTCCACTTTCTGGCTCAATACCGGAGAACAGGCCACCGTTGAACGTCCCGACGGAAAATATACCATTGCCGGGAAACAGATGTACGCCACCGGACTTCAGGTTGCAAAAGACCCGGGAGTGTGGGTTGTGTATCTTGGCTGCGGCATGATGATTCTTGGTCTTTTTGTTGCCTTTTTCATGTCCCACAGAAGAATCTGGCTGCTGCTCAGCCGGGAAGACGGGAAAACCACCATTCTTGCCAGTGGAAGTGCCAACAAAAACAAGGTCGGTTTTGAAAAAACCTTCACTGCACTTGTTGCAAAATTAGAAGCTGATACTAAATAATAGATAAAACGATCATTAAATTGGAGTTCCATATGGACAGTTCACAACTCTTGGGTATCACAACATTCACATACATGTTTTCCACCATTCTTTATGCCATTATTTTTATATTCAAGGCAAAGAAGCTTGGTCCGGCAGCAACAATCTTCACCATACTCGCCTTCCTTGTACAGACGGTGGGGCTGGTCCTCCGCTGGCAGGAGTCCTATCAGCTGGGATATGGACACGCCCCCCTGACCAACATGTATGAATCTGTGGTCTTCTTTGCATGGACCATCATTTTCCTCTATCTTCTCATTGAGTGGAAATTCAAGACCCATGTCATCGGAGCCTTTGCCGTACCCTTTGCATTTCTGGCCATGGCGTATGCCTCTTTTGCATCAGGCATTCAGAAAGAGATCAGTCCCCTGGTTCCCGCACTGCAATCAAACTGGCTGCTGGCTCATGTTATAACCTGCTTCATTGGATATGCCGCCTTCGCCGTCGCTGCAGGACTCGGTATCATGTATCTGGTCAAAAACATGAGTGACTCCAAACAGACCACCAATGACCTGACCCTTCTTGGCACCCTGCCACCGCTGAAGGTCATTGATGACATCACCCATAAAACCATGGTCTTTGGTTTTCTGTGGCTCTCCGTTGGAATCATCACCGGTGCCATCTGGGCCAACTCCGCCTGGGGAACATACTGGAGCTGGGATCCAAAAGAGACCTGGTCCCTGATCACCTGGTTTATCTATGCAATCTCACTGCATGCCCGGTACACCCGCGGCTGGGGCGGAACACGCATAGCCTGGCTTGCAATCTTTGGTTTTGTCTCCGTTGTCTTC
>JAMOMO010000406.1 GCA_027067035.1 Desulfobulbaceae bacterium | reverse complement strand
ATCAGGGAACGGGCAAAGAGGGGATTGGCCTGGAGCAGGCGGAGGTCTCTGTTGCGCAGCTCAATGAAGGTTGCAAGATATTCACCAGCCACACTGCTCTCTTCCTCCATGGCCAGGCCCTGACGGCTTTCCAGGTAGTTGGATATCTTGTAACTCGAGAAGCTGGCAATAAACAGTGCCGGGAGTATGGCAATTCCAATTATCAGGATGAGAAGTTTCAGTCGGATGTTCATGGTATTTGTCCTGGGGTGTCTTTGCTGCCGGAAAAAACGTGTAACACGTTAACGGGGTGAAGGGTTACGGCCGGATTCATTTTGTGGGGCCCGGGAAAAGAGGGAATCCGGCCGGGATCTATCAGGTGCTTACTGTTTTTTCATGATGGCTGCTATGATCTGGTAGTCACTGATTGATGCCTTGGAGAACTTGTCATATTTTTTGCTGATTGAGGTGATCTGAGGTGATTTGTCTGCCATATTCACCAGGATGCTCTGAAGCTTTTTAGCCTTCTCCTTACCAAGTGCTTTTATGTTTGCACAAACGGGAAAGTTTGGAATTGGTTTTGAGATTTCCAGAAATTTGAGCTTGTCTTTGTTTTTCAGGGCAAGGCTCTCTTTCAGGCCGCCCGCATCTGCTGTTCCTTCAAGAACAGCCTTGAGAACATTGGAGTGGGATCCTGTTAATACGGCTTCTTTCAGGTCGTCGATGCTGACACCGTTTTTGGCGAGGATGTATTTGGGGACAAGGTAGGATGAAGTGGAACCTTTATCACCAAAGGCGAAGATTTTTCCTTTGAGGTCAGCGGGGCTGGTGAGGGAGGAATCCGCTTTTGCAATGACGTATGATTTGTAAAAAGGAGAGCCGCCTTTGACCACTTTTACAAGTGGTATAACGGCAGGATTGCTCTGGTTCATTTTTACAGCGCCGCTTGGTCCGACATAGGCAACCTGGATGTCTCCACTGACCAGTCCTGACTCAATTTCATCATAATTACTGCCGATTTTAAGACTCACCGGCTCGCCCAGCTGTTCGCTGAGATAACTGGCAAGGGGAGTAAATTTCCGGGTCATGACATCCGAGTCCTGCAGTGGGATGACACCGAAAACAATTTCAGCCTGAGCTGCTGTTACTGTTGTAAATAATAGTAAAAGTGCAAAACAAATCCGTTTCATAAAAATGCTCCTGTATGGGGTTCACGGGGAGGGTGAACGCACCTTCCGCGGACTCCTCTGAATGGTTAGAAAAAAATAACTAGTGGATCCTTTGTCATTACATAGTCTGGTCAAAAAAAAGTCAAGGCCAAACAAAAAATTAATCAGGAGGAGGTTCCAGTGTTGAACAGGGCTTCAGGGATGTTCCTGCAGGACGCCTGCTGCTGCTCCCGGGAACTGCCGGAGATGTCGGGGGAGAAGCTGGCGGAAAAGGGGGGAGTAAATGGAAGGAGGCAGAATCAGGAATTGATCCTGCTTCCGATCATCCACAGGATTTGAAGACTGAGCAGTGCATAGAAGCCGGCAATCACATCGTCCATCATGATACCGAAGCCCCCGTGGATATGCTGATCAAACCAGGAACAGGGGAAGGGCTTGAGGATGTCAAAGAGACGGAAGAAGAGGAATCCCAGGATCCATGCTGCAGGGTGCTGCGGCGCGGCGATAAGGCTTATGAATATGCCCACAAACTCGTCAATGACAATGGGGCCGGCATCGGCCTGATCCAGGATCTTTTCGGCAGACCCTGCCAGAATGCAGCCGAGGACAAAAATAATGGACACCAGTCCAAGGTAGGACGGAAGGGGCAGGTTGCGCATGAAAAACCAGGGGAGCAGCGCCGCAAGGGATCCCCAGGTGCCAGGGCATTTCGGGATATTGCCACTGTAAAACCCGGTGGCCAGAAACATGATGATCTTATCCATTGTCTTTTCTGTGGGTGGTGACCGGAAAGTATCTATTGATCGAAACTGACTTCCGTTCCGTCACATTTTCCGATCCGCTTCGCGTTCACGACAAATGTGGTTTTCATGGATGTGGCACCTCCCATCATCTCCTGAATCATGGGGCTGCCGGAGAGGTCGATGATGATGTCCATCGTCATGTCAAGCGTGGTGCCTGTGGAGTGGATCGTTCCTTTCTGGACACTGGCGATACCATCTTTCACGCAGTGCATTTCAAAATAAAGGACACCCGAATCATGTTCCTCTTTGGTGATTTTGCAGCTGGGATCATTTGTGATATCCCCGAAGACAAGTTTTTCTCCGTCGATCTCCTTGTCAACACAGGCAATATCCACCCGGGCAGGAGCGCTTCCGCCGGGTGCCTGCTCCCGGGCAGTTGTCTCCCAGCGCCCCTTTTCCATGGTGGCTGCAGTGCTGAAGGTGCTGCTGAGGAGGAGGGCGGTGATGGCTGTAAGGATGACTGACATACAGTTCCGGGCTGTTATTTTCATGGAAACTCCATTCTGTTTTCGTGTAGTGCTGCAATGCTGCAGCAGTTCTTATCTGCTTCTTGAGACGGTGTGATACACCTGGGCCAGGGGGATCTGATGCTCCTCTGCAACTCGTCTGCAGGCCTCATACTCCGGATAGATACTTATCCCCACAGGGGTCTGGACCTCTTTTGCCGCAACTTTTCCCCAGGGGGTGTCCACCAGCACCGTTTCTCTGGCCAGGGTCATCCGTTCTTCCCTTCTAAAGCGCAGGCCGATGGAAGTGGTTTCGGAGAGGATGATGTTTTTCAGCTCAAGGCCGTGCGCAGGATCTGTTATGACCCGTAACAACTGGCCGGGTCGCCCTTTTTTCATGATCAGCGGGCTCAGTGAGACATCCAGCGCGCCTTTTGCAAAGAGGAGATCACAGAGGTAGGGGAAGCCTTCACTGTTCCAGTCATCGAGGTTTGTTTCAATGATCTCCACCAGGGTGGATTCACTGCCCACTGTGCTGCTGCCTATGATGAGTCTCAGCAGGTTGGGCTGATTGCCGGCAAGTGTGTGTGTACCTGCGCCGTATCCGGTTCTGCTGATGCTCATCGGAGGCATGGCGGCAAAGGAGTCGGCAAGTTCTGTAACCAGGGCAGCACCCGTCGGAGTGACCAGCTCTTTCTGTTGCTGGACACCATAGACAGGGGTGTTGCGAAGCAGTTCACAGACAGCAGGCGCTGGCAGGGGCAGGCTACCGTGGGCGCAGTCCACAAAGCCATGGCCCATGGGAAGGGGTGAACATAGCAGATGTCTGATGCCAAGTGCCTTTAGCCCGATGAGACAGCCTGTGATATCTATGATGCTGTCAACGGCTCCCACCTCGTGGAAGTGAACGTCCTCCACAGAAGTATTGTGTACCTTTGCCTCGGCCTCGGCCAGCCGGGTGAAGACTGCAGTCGCCTTTTCTCTGATATCAGAGGAGAGAGAGGATTTTTCAAGCAGAGCTCTGATGTCACCAATGTGCCTGAGCTGCTGTTGCGATGGAGAGTGAACAGTGAGCTGTTTGCAGCCGATGCCGCAGCGGATTTCGTCTGTCACCGTGAGACTGAAATCGATCCCTTCGATCGTTCCAAGCTCTTCCAGAAGATGGCTTTCCGGAAGACCGGCATGAAGCAGGGCCGCAAGAAACATGTCACCACTGATCCCGGAAAAGCAGTCCAGGTAGGCGATGGTGGTGGGAGCATTCATGGCAGGGTTATTGAACGGAACTGAATTTCTGTCCCTTTTCAAGGGATTGGCCGCAGAGGTAGGCCTCCACCGTCATCCGTTTTTTTCCTTCCGGCTGAATTTCCCGCACAAGCAGTGCCTTGTCACCTGTGGCGAGCAGAAGTCCATTGCGGTCTGCTGCAATGATGCTGCCCGGTTCCAGGTCCGTGTCCTGTTCACTCAGCAGGGGGGCGAAAAACCGAAAGCGTTTCCCGTCCAGAAAACTGAAGGCCGTGGGCCACGGGTCCATGCCGCGGATGAGGCAGTGGATCTGCCAGGCGGATCTGTTCCAGTCGATGGCACCATCCTCTTTTTTCAGGGGAGGGGCCTCTGTTGCCAGGCTGTGGTCCTGTTCCACCGGAGGAAGGTTGTCCTGGTGCAGCAGCTCAAGTGCCTTCAGCAGAGTTGTTGCGCCAAGGCTTGAGAGTTTGGCAAAGAGACTGCCGGCCGTATCATCTTCTTCAATGGGAATGGCTGCAGGCAACAGCATGGCACCGGTGTCCATACCCACATCCATTTCCATGATGGTTACTCCGGCCTCTTTGTCACCTGCAAGAATGGCCCATTGAATGGGCGCAGCACCCCGATGCCGGGGCAGCAGGGAGCCGTGGATATTGATGCAGCCATATGGCGGCAGGTCCAGAATGGATGCGGGCAGGATACGGCCGTAGGCGGCTACAACAATCAGATCCGGTTCGTAGGAGCGCAGCTCGTCGGCAAACTCGGCGGTCTTGATTCGTGTCGGCTGCAGAACGGGGATGGCGGCAGCCTGGGCAGTAACTTTTACAGGGGGCGGGCTGAGCTTTTTCCCGCGTCCTCTAGGGCGATCGGGCTGGGTTACCACGGCCACCACCTGGTCTGGTCCGTCAATGAGGCCCTGCAGGGCAGGAACCGAGAAATCCGGGGTGCCCATGAAAATGATGCGGAAAACGCTCTTGGTTTCTGGCATGAATTATCCTGATCAGGCCTTTGCGGCCAGCATTTTCTTGACTTTTTTCTTATAGAGAGTGCGCTTTAAGGTACTGAGATGGTCGATGAAAAGCACACCGTGAAGGTGGTCAATCTCATGCTGCAGCACCACCGCGAAGCGATCCTCCACCGTGAGTTCCTGCTGTTCACCTGTGATGTCCTGATAGCTGACTTTGACTTTCCGGCTCCTTTTCACCGATGCGGTGAGGTCAAGGACAGAGAGGCATCCCTCTTCATCGACCTGGCTGCCCTCTTCTTCCACAATTTCAGGGTTGATCAGTATCATGGGTTCCCTGCCATCCTCATCCTGGGCGGCATTGACCACAATGAGCTGTACGGATTCTCCAATCTGCGGGGCGGCCAGTCCCACACCGGGTGCGTCATACATGGTCTCTATCATGTCATCGGCAAGATCCTCAAGAGCCGAGTCAAAGCTGGTTATTTTTTCGGCCTTTTTTCGCAGGACCGGATCCGGAAATTTAAGAATTGTACGCAAACTCATGGTTACAGGTAAATTATGAGATTATCTGAAATGAAAAGAGTAAAAAAGGAAAACATACCACAGGGCAGGTCCTCCCGCATCAACGTTGTGTTTACATAAGATATGCGCTAATGTCATAATCGTCAATATTAACAATGAAAATGATACCTCCCACAAATTAATAAGCCATGACCATTACGTTCATTGTCGCACTCATCCTGAGTTATCTGGCAGGTGCCGTCCCCTTTGGGCTCCTCTTCAGCCGTGCAGTTGGTAAAGATGTCCGCGAAGAGGGAAGTGGAAATATCGGAGCCACCAATGTGAACCGGGTACTTGGAAAAAAACTCGGTTTTCTGACCCTGCTCTGTGATATCGCCAAGGGGTTTTTTCCGGTGTATCTTGTTTCAACCCTGCTGCCTGAGGTGCCGGACCGGGTGCTTTTTGTTGCTCTCTGCGGTCTGGCAACTGTTGTCGGCCATATGTTTCCCGTCTATCTTGGTTTCAAGGGCGGCAAGGGAGTGGCCACGGCACTTGGGGTCTTTCTCTTTTTCTCACCGCCATCCATACTCGTTGCCCTCATCGTCTTTATTGCAGTGGTGGCCGGGAGTGGTTTTGTTTCGGCAGGCTCCCTTGTTGTCTCGGCACTGATTCCGCTTTTCTTCTGGTATTTTGGTGCCGAGGTCTCAACTGTTGTCATCGCCGGGATCATTGGAGGACTGATCTGGATCAAGCACAGCTCCAATATCGGACGCCTTCTCAGGGGCGAGGAGAAGAGCTGGAAGACCGGGAAGGGTGCATGACAAAGGCTGACTGGGAAGAGATATTTGAGGCCAAGGAGCTTTTAGGGCTCGGAGACCGGGCCACACTGGGAGAGATCAAGCGCAGTTATCGCAGCAGATGTAAGGCAAACCATCCGGATATCGTCGGGGATGACAGGGCCAAGGGTGACCTGATGCGGAAGCTGACCAGGGCCTATGATGTGCTGATGAAACATTATGACCAGTTTAAGATTCCTCTGGTCCCTCTCGACGGTGAGGCGTTGGAGGCGGAAGACTGGTGGATGGACCGCTTTGGCCAGGACCCGTTATGGGGAAAGGGAAAGGGACGGCGCAATCCCTGATTAGCACTTTTGCACTGTTTCTGCTGTCGTGAGGAGTTACATTTCTCAGCGTGATCTGTTCTTTCTGCTGTCGTGCTGCCGTCTGCAGACCCTGGCAAAGAGGCTGCAGTATTCCTGTATAAGCTGTTTGCGGTTTACAGGTTTCAACTTAAAATAAATGGGGCTGAGCATAAGTACCCTGATTGCTTCCTGACTGGTCATCACTATCCCTCCTTCCCTGGCGGGCCGATTTCTGTACCTTCCTCTCTTTCTTATCGGCGTTCTACCGTTATTTGTTTATCTGATTTCCATCGAAACTGAACTCTGCTCAGCCGGATCTGTTCCGGGTCCATTATGCGGGATGTCATAAATCAATCCATGGGGACTCAG
>JAMOMO010000405.1 GCA_027067035.1 Desulfobulbaceae bacterium | reverse complement strand
TTCTCGATTAGAGGTTCTGAACTACGATATCAAAGCTGCTGCACATTACGGAGATATTCGTGCTGACCTTGAAAGAAAAGGGACAATTATAGGAATTAACGATTTACATATTGCAGGACACGCAAGGAGCGCAGGTATGGTTCTGGTCACAAATAACATGCGTGAATTCTTCGGTATTGACGGCTTACGCCTGGACAACTGGATCTGAAACAGAATGAGGGCCATCGGACATCCTTTCAACCTGAGCGGGTGCCTGGGCCCCTTTTCCACCATCAACATAGACTGTTGTTCCGGATAAAAACAAAAAAAGGCTGCCCCATAAAGGGACAGCCCATGTACTTCCGGCAACTCCTGTAATAATTCTACAGCAGTGCTTTACGACTCAGTCGAATACGACCACGGGAGTCAACTTCAAGGACTTTCACCTCAAGTTCCTGTCCCTCTTTCAGAACATCAGTAACCTTGGCAACACGTTCGTTGGCAAGCTCAGAGATATGTACCAGACCATCGGTACCGGGAAGGATCTCAACAAAGGCACCAAAGTCCTTAATGGTCTTTACAACACCCTTATAGACTTTGCCGACCTCGGCAGTGGCGGTCATTTCCTTGATCTTCTGTAAAAGGGCGTCAGCCTTGCTGCCGTCTTTGGTGAACATCTTCACAAGACCGGAATCATCAACCTCAATGGTGGCATCGTAGAAGGCGGACATCTCTTTGATGATCTTTCCTCCGGGTCCGATGATATCACGGATCTTGTCAGTGTTGATCTTATAGCTGAAATACTTGGGAGCATGCTCGGCAACTTCAGTCCGTGACGCCTCAATTCCCTTGGCCATTTCGCCAAGGATATGGATACGGCCCTCTTTGGCCTGAGCCAGTGCACTGCCCATGATATCACGATCAACACCGTCAATCTTGATATCCATCTGCAGAGAGGTGATTCCATCTTCGGTTCCAACAACCTTGAAGTCCATGTCACCAAGATGATCTTCATCACCTAAGATATCAGAAAGGATTACAACTTTATCCCCTTCCTTAATAAGTCCCATGGCAATACCGGACACTGGAGCCTTCAAAGGAACACCGGCATCCATCATGGCCATACTTCCGCCACAGACTGTTGCCATGGAGGAAGAGCCGTTGGATTCCATGATCTCTGAAACCACACGGATTGAATAAGGGAAATCCTCTTCATCCGGCAGTACCGCAGAGAGTCCACGCAGTGCAAGGGTTCCATGACCGATATCACGACGGGAGGGGCCCCGGAGAAAACGGGCCTCACCGACACAGTATGGAGGAAAATTATAATGCACCATAAAGCGACGGTTATCCTCACCCTGCAGGGTTTCAACACGCTGGGCATCACGCTGACTGCCAAGGGTTGCTGTTACCATTGCCTGGGTCTCACCACGGGTGAACAGTGCTGAGCCATGGGTCTGGGGAAGATAGGTCACTTCACTGCTGATGGGACGAACCTCGTCAAAGGCACGACCATCGAGGCGAACTGCCTCATCGACGATCTTGGCGCGCATGGTCTTTTTCTTGTATCCGGAGAGCAGATTGCCGATTTCCTTGGCCTTCTCTCCCTCTGGATCAAGTTGTTCAATGACACTCTTCTTGAGCTCATCATAGACCCGGCCGCGTTCCATTTTATCGGCGGTGGAAATAACCTCTTTCATTCCCTCTGCTGCAATCTCCTGTACCCTGGCAAGGAGCTCTTCATCCACAGGAAGAGGTTCAACAACGCGTTTTTCCTTTCCATTTGAGCCCTGCAGATCTTTCTGCATATCAATGAGAGGCTGTACTTCGTCAAAAACAAAGAAGATGGCATTCAGCACTTCTTCCTCACTCATGGTATCAACTTTTCCCTCAACCATGGTGACGGCCTTATCGGTACAGGCAACGATCACATCCATTCTGGAATTCTCAAGTTCATCCTTGGTGGGATTTAAAACATATTCACCGTCAATATATCCAACCCGGGCTCCGGCAATGGGACCTTCAAAAGGGATATCAGATATACTGAGGGCACAGGATGCTCCGTTTAATGCAAGAATATCCGGATCATTCTGCTGGTCAGCTGAAAGTACGGTGGCAATAATCTGAGTTTCTGAAAAATAGCCGTCTGCAAACAGAGGACGCAGGGGGCGATCAATGATACGACAGGTAAGAACCTCCTGATCACTGGGGCGTCCGATTTCACGACGGAAATAGTTTCCGGGAATCCGGCCGACAGCGGCCATTCGTTCCTGATACTCGATGGTGAGCGGCAGAAATCCCAGTTCCGGTTTGTTCTCTTTTCCAGCCACTGCAGTGACTAAAACTACAGTATCACCATATTGCATGATAACTGATCCATCTGCCTGCTTGGCAACCTTTCCGGTTTCCACGGAAATGGTCTTGCCGCCTACTTCAACTTCAACTTTCTTAAACATAACTTTTTTCTCCAGCTGCCCTATTGCAGCATGGTTGATTGATCAAAAAAAACAGGTGCATTACTGCTGCATCGCGGCAATAATACACCTGAATGATCAATCGGCACCAGGTTTAGCGCCATATTTACAATAAAGAAATGCCAAATGCATCTCTTAGGAAAAACTATTTTCTAATACCGAGAGCCTGGATAAGGTCACGATACTTACTTACATCTTTTTTCTTCAGATAATCGAGGAGACTTCTTCTCTGCCCAACAAGTTTCAAAAGCCCCTGACGGGAGTGGTGATCTTTTTTATGGGTTTTGAAATGGTCGGTGAGATACTGAATCCTGTCAGTAATAAGTGCAATCTGTACCTCGGAAGAACCGGTATCATTGGGGTGAAGCTTAAACTTCTCGATAATTTCATTTTTTCTAACTGCTGATTGTGCCAAGACAAACCTCCTGTTTCTGTATATGTAAAACACTTTTATTTTTTATATTCCTACCAGGTCCCGGTGGCGGGGACAATTAAAACATTACTCTACGCATACCATGTACCACGTCACAGAATTATTGCAACAGATTACGTACATCAGCAACAGATAAGACGCTCTGTAAAAGCCTGTCTCGAGCATCATTTTCCGAAAGAATTCTCCCATCCACGCTGTTTTTCACATCAAAACAGCCACTGCGAAGACGCCGCAAAGCAGTGAGATATGCACCGCAGCCAAGGGCTCTGCCGATATCAGCACCGAGGGTACGGATATAAGTCCCTTTGCTGCAGACAACCCTGAGAGTGAGAAAGGGTGATGAGTCGCTGAGTTCCCCTTTTCCGTCTGTTCGTTCAAGACTGTGAATGGTGACACTTCGGGGCGGCTTCTCAATGGCTATACCTTTCCTGGCATAGTGGTAGAGAGGCTTGCCCTTATGTTTCAAGGCTGAATAGATGGGGGGAACCTGCAGCTGCTCCCCGCGAAACTGTGCAAGACAGTTCTCTATCATGTCACCGGACACAAGCCCGACACTTCTCTCTGCAGTAATCTCGCCCTCAGGATCCTGGGTGCTGGTCTCCAGACCGAGACGCAGGGTGGCAAGATATTCCTTCTCGCCCTCCATGATATCACTGATCATTTTTGTGGCAGGACGCCCCGCGCAGATCACCAGAAGTCCGGTGGCAAAGGGGTCGAGAGTTCCTGCATGGCCCACTTTTTTCATGCCAAGTGCCTTCCGCACCTTGCGAACCATGTAAAACGAGCTGGAACCTTCCGGTTTATCAACCAGAAAAACACCAGCCTCAAATTCAGTATCCATTACTCAATAAGACCGTTCCGAGCTTCAACAGCCCGCTTCAGGGCATCAAGGACCAGTCCCTCTACTTCCTCAACAGACTTGTCCGAAAAGCGGAATCCAGCGGCGTTTTTATGGCCGCCTCCACCGAAATCTGCAGCGATGGAAGCAACATCAACCTCTCCCTTGGCCCGAAGGCTCACAGAGACGCTGCCTGCTTTTGTCTCTTTTATAAAGGCGGCTACCTGGACTGAGGCAAGGGAACGCGGGTAATTGATAAAGCCGTCAACATCATCGCTGGAGGCTCCACATTTTTCAAACATATCAGCTGTTACACTTATAAGAGCAATACGTCCTTCAGCATGAACTGCAAGTGTTGCAAGGACATGCTCCATAAGACGCAACCGTGCCAGGGTATAATTGTCATAGACCCGTTCAGCAACCTCTTCCGGCTTCACCCCTTTTTCCACAAGATCAGCAGCTATCCGCAAAGTCCGCGGGCTGGTACTTTCGTAACGGAAGGATCCGGTATCGGTCACCAGTGCCACATAGAGGCAAAAGGCCGCATCCACAGACAGCTCAGCACCGAGTGCCACGGCAAGCTCATACACCATCTCACCGGTGGATGAACATCCACTCTCCAGCCAGAGATGATCTCCAAACTCACGATGGCCGCGATGGTGGTCTATCACAATAAAGGGGCTGATTGAGAGCAGTTTTTCCTTGGCAGCGCCAAGGCGGTCGGCATCACCGCAGTCAAGGGCTGCGGCCACAACTGAATGACCGGAGGCTTTTGCCTGTTCTGCAAATTGAAGGGCCGCAGAGATATCTGTACCGGCACGGTCCGTGGCAGGAAGAAAATCAAAGAGCTGCGAAACAGACTCCTCCAGATAACAAAAGACCTGCTTTCCCTGGGATTCCAGAATATCGGCCAGACCAAACAGAGAGCCCAGGGCATCACCATCGGGGTGCACATGGGTCGCAAGCACGACATGGCTGGCATCCTTGAACAGGGCCACAACGGGTTCAGTTATCACCGTCTTTCCTGCTCCTTTCCGATGCAATCTGATCCAGCAGTGCTTCCATCTCCTGCACCTTCTCCGCCTTTGCATCAAAGATAAACCTGAGTGCCGGGGTATAGCGAAGATTGAGAATTTTTGCCAGGTGACTGCGAACAAATCCGGTGGCATTTTTCAGTGCGCTTGCGGTACTTTTCCGTCCCTTCTCTCCACTGGAAATCGTATAGAAAATACGGGCATTCTTTAAATCATCGGTGACTTCCACCCGGCTGATGGTCACATCAGAGAGTTTCTGGTCCCGCACCTTCTGCAGAAAAAAAAGGGACAACTCCATCTGGATGACTTCCGCCACCCGGGTGGAGCGCTTCCGTTCCCTCCTGCCGAGTCCAACGGACTCTATTGTTTCTTTAGGATCCCACATAGTCATTCAGTGCTGTTTCTCCCTTACCGCAAACCCGGCAAGAGGGCTACTTGTCTTCCTCAGCCTTTTTTTCAGCATCTTTCTGCTGCTGAGTTGAACCAAGGGTTGCAGCAACTTCCTTCATGAC
Source organism: Desulfobulbaceae bacterium (assembly GCA_027067035.1). GTDB lineage: Bacteria > Desulfobacterota > Desulfobulbia > Desulfobulbales > Desulfocapsaceae > Desulfocapsa. The sequence goes on along the minus strand of JAMOMO010000405.1, from coordinate 1,381 downwards.
AAAAGCCTCAAGGTTGTCACCCACCTTGATATCGTTGAAGTTTTCTATTGAAATACCACACTCATAGCCGGAAAGAACCTCTTTGGCATCGTCTTTAAAACGCCTTAAGGACTCTATCTTTCCTGTGTAGACCACGACGCCATCCCGAAGCACGTGGACCATGGCATTACGGGTGATCTTGCCGTCGGTCACAAAACAACCGGCAATGGTTCCAACCTTGGGTGCATTAAAGGTCTCTCGAACTTCCGCGTTTCCAATAACATCCTCAACAAAATCAGGGGCCAGCATTCCCACCATGGCCTGGGTGATATCATCAAGGGCGTGATAGATAACGTCGTAGGAACGCATATCAACGTTTTCTTTGCTGGCAAGCTCTTTAACCTTACCGGACGGACGGACATTAAATCCAATGATAATGGCCTCGGAAGCAGAGGCAAGAAGCACATCGGAGTCCGTCATGGTACCGGTTCCCTCATGGAGAATCTTTACTTTGACTTCATCGGTGGACAGCTTCTCGGCAGCCTTGCCGAAGGCCTCCAGGGTTCCCTGAACATCTGCACGCAACACGATTCGCAGCTCCTGAACATCCCCCTCACTCAACTTCTCGAAGAGGGAGTCGAGGGAAACCTTGGAACCTGCGGCAAGTTCACTTTCACGCGCCTTGAGAGTCCGGGCCTGTGACACACTTTTTGCCATCTTCTCATCGGTGACAACAACAAACTCGTCACCGGCCGAAGGAACACCGGTGATGCCCTGTACCTCTACGGGCATGGAGGGACCGGCACTCTTGATGGGCTTACTCTTATCGTTGAGCAGTGCCCGGACCTTTCCGGAATACTGACCAACCACAAAGTGATCACCGGCTTTTAAGGTTCCCTCCTGAATAAGCACGGTGGCCACTGCGCCACGGCCCTTATCAAGTTTGGCCTCAACAACACGGCCCCTGGCCTTCCGATCAGGATCCGCCTTCAGTTCCATCATCTCGGCCATCAGCTCAATGTTTTCCATGAGGGTGTCGATACCGATATTTTTTTTCGCTGACATCTCAACAAAAATAGTATCGCCTCCCCACTCCTCAGGAGCAAGATTCAACTCGGCAAGCTCACGCTTCACCCGTTCCGGATCAGCATTATCCTTGTCGATCTTATTTACGGCGACAATCAATGGTACCTCTGCCGCCTGGGCATGATGAATTGCCTCACGGGTCTGATCCATAACACCGTCATCCGCTGCCACAACCAGAATTACAAGGTCTGTGATCTGAGCACCACGGGAGCGCATTTCGGTGAACGCGGCATGACCGGGAGTATCAACAAAGGTCACATCTCCGAATTCCGACTGTACGTGGTAGGCACCTATGTGCTGGGTAATTCCACCCGCC
>JAMOMO010000404.1 GCA_027067035.1 Desulfobulbaceae bacterium | reverse complement strand
ACCACCACTGGCGGGCCGCTTTCACCGGAAAGCCTTTTTTTTACCGCATCGGCCTCAACACCACCGGCAACTGCAATCAGATCAACAGCTGCCGTATCCATGGTATCAAGCAGATGTTTCAGCTGCTTCCTGCTGCGTCCGGCATTGAGATATGTATACTGAATGTTTTTATTGTCATGATATCCAAGCTCGGCCATTCTTTCCACGAAACCGCTCACCATGGGTTTTCTGGAATCACCAAACTGAACAATCACGACCTGAAGAATCGGCGGGGTGCTGGAACAGGAAGAGAGCATACTGCCGGTGACAAGCAGTATCAGTAGAGATAACAATACTTTTCCAACGGGAAAAGCAGGATCCTTAAACACATTATTCAACGGAATCTCCGGGCAAGATGATATGCACTGTCACGGGGCAGCAGAAGACAGCTGCTCACCTTCCAAAAGCCCCACAGACAATGGGTGTTGTACTGATTATCCCAACTCATTCAGTGTATCATAGGACTTTTTCAGAAGCAAATTTCAAGACACAATTCACCGCTGTTTTCCACGGGGACGTTCTTCAGGGCAGTATTTCCTGTTTCAGGAGACAGCAGGAGATTCGGTGTTTCGGCACGGCATTTGCGTCATATTCTATGGTATCAGGCTGCAGCAGCTTATTCATGACACAGCCTTCCGCGATATTCAGCTGAAAAAAACTGTCTTCCGTGAGGCCGGAATTTTTATGGAGAGTATTATTTCGTATTTCAAGGGCGTGAACGGGATAATCCTCGCAGAGCGGACAGCGGTACACCCGTCCGTTGGGAAAAATAAAAAAATTCTCGGTCACCAGCCCCGCACACTCAAATGTCTCCTGCCTCTCGAGAAAAACCTTGGGAAAAGTGACATGAATCCCCTCTTTTGCCGCCTCTGCCGCAACTCCGGGTACCGTTGCCAGCCACTGTTCCGGGCTCACCTGCCAGCCCTGGTCACCGGCACTCTCCTGAGCAGGTTTTCCACGAAGCCCGATGACCTGAATAAAAAAGCGTTTGACACCAATTTCTTTCAACAGGGGCAGCATGCGGTGCAGATGCTCAATATTGAGACTGGAGACGGTGTATATCACAGAGACATTGTAACCTTTTGCCACGGCCCTGCGCATATTCGTACTGCAGACCTCAAAGACACCTTCTCCGCGAATGGGATCATTCACTGCGGCATCCGGCCCGTCAAGGCTGAAACTCAAATAATCAAGCTGGTCCGGGCTGCTCTTTTCCAGAATATCATGAAACAGGTACCCATTGGAATCCACTGTCACCGCCATTCCCAGCTCTTTCGCCCGTGCTATCCCACGGACGAGGCCAGGGTGCATGGTGGGCTCTCCACCAAGAAAAATGACATTGGTTTTTTTCCCGGGATCGGCAAAGAGTTCAAGCCACGTAAGCATTGTCTCGTCGGAAAGGGTTGTGGTGCCATGCTGCTCACTGTTGATGTAACAGTGACGGCAGGAAAGGTTACAGGCGGTGAGGATATGGAAAAAGATATTGCGCTCTCCGGGCTGGAAGGCGACTGTGCGTGCGTGTGAGGTCATTGCTCTGAAGTTGGTAATTGAGACTGAAAAAATGTGCCGCGCTCATACAGGCCAGGGCACCGAAATGGTCCAGAAGGAACTTACTGGCTCAGGGTGTAATTGGCAAGTAACGACTCTTTCCAGTAGATATTTTCAGGGTTGGAAAAAAAACGCTGAAACAGCTCAAGACTCTCATCACGCAGTATTGCAGGTGTTATGCTGACCCGCATTTCGGAATAGAGGGGATGCAGCTGTGCCAGGGGAAGGTTGGTGCCGCCCCCCATCACATCTTCATAGGCATACACAAAATTCCTGATACCGTTCAATATCATGGTGGCATAGCACATCAGACACGGTTCCATGGTACTGTAGACCACGATACTGCCGGCCTCAACCCCTGTGTCTTGTGCCAGAAAACTCCTCAGTGCCAGAATCTCAGCATGGTCAATTTCATTTACAACCTGCTCTTTTCCGCTGCTGTGGGCCCGCTGTCCTGTTGCCACCACCTCACCGGCAGAGACAAAAACCGCCCCCACCGGAAACTGCCCCTGCGCCAGAGCTTCCCTGGCCTGCTGTAACGCCGTTTCCATATATTGTTCATGATTTATCATCTACTCACCATTGCACAGGCCGCCTTCTGTTCAGGGGCAATTATTGTTCCACTCGTGTCCTTATAACTTCCGGCCGAAACGAAGGACAGACTTTGCAACCGAAATTCCGGTCTGTTCCTGTACAAAGTCATGCCCCTGATCAACAAAGGGGAGATAGCTCAGTACCGTGGAGATGGGATGAAGACTCATTTCAGGCAGGACCGGAAGCAGTTTCCTCTTATTGAGAGCTGCAGCTGCAATCACGCTCTTTAAGGCCTGAACAGCTTCTTTACGCTGCAGGGTTACAGGGTGCATATTCTTTCCCATTTCAGCTTTCCCCCGGGGAATCTTTTCCTGGGAAAGTGTTGCCGTCCTGCCAAGTCGCAGGAAGGTGGACGGGCGCAGTTTAAAGGCAGGAATCCAGAAGATCAGATTCATCGTTCTGTGTCTGGCCATGATCACCCGGGGCTGATTGGTTACCCGCAGGAAATCAGCAAAGCTCTCCATGTCTTTCCCGGTGGAACGTACCTGGAGTTTCCAGAAGGGAAGATGATAAACAGTGTTGCTTCCACCGTTCACACATTCCCAGTCAATGGAGCGGAAATCTCCCCGCCTCTCCTCCCAGGAAGAGTGGCAGTTATGACATGAAAGCACAAGGCTGTCCCGCTCACCCTCCAGGGCGTCACCACAGCGGGGACAGAGGGTTGCCAGAAAATGAGGGGTCCACGACCGCCGATACCTCTCTCCTCTGGAAGCCATGTTTTCAGAGGATCCGCCACTGGCAAGGGCCTTGTTGGTGACCGCATCAAAAAGAACACCATCTTCAATGTAGAGCGGCAGGTATATACAGCTCAAGGTTTCTCCGATGTAGGCCCTGTGATAAAAAGGAGCCCTGATATTTTCAGAGTCAATAACCGTAAGCTGGGCAGCCCGTTCCAGAAGAGTCCGTGCCTTCACGGTCTGACGCAGAAACACTCCCTCAATGTCGGCAGTGACCAGAGAAACAGGCATGGCCTGTGGTCTCAGCCCGAGGGAAGGCGGCAGAACACCGGTGTTCATCCCCTGCTGAGTTGTGTCAACCAGCTTATACTTCTGAAACTTTCCCTTGCAGTAGTAGATATTGCCCTTGAAACGGAGGTACGGGGCATAGAACATGTCACGCCGATTAATATGTTTCGGCGCCTTGTCAGGGAGGATAAAGCGCAGTACCCCCCTGCTGACCATGAAATTCTGAACGTCACAGTAGGGACAGCGAATCAGGCGATCCGCTTCATGCAGTTCGATCTCAGCACCACAGGAGGGGCAGTTCTGCTGAATAGTCAGGTCCATGGGAGTTCGTTGGCGGTCCGGTTGGCATCATTTTCAGATTGAAGATTATTCATACCCTGAAAAGACTACAGCCTCTGGCCACACTGATTGCAGAACATCGCTCCCGGCATGTTCTCCTCATGGCATGCGGGACAGAGAACGATGGCCGGTTTATCACTTGTTGACTGGCCGCATTTGGAACAGAACCTGGCATTTGGAGCAAGGTTTTTGCCACAGTTGGAACATTGACTGAATACAAGCTGCTGATGCCCGCAAATGGGACAGAATCTGGCATCCTCGGGGATCTGATTCTGGCAATCCGGACAGGAAACAGTCTTTGCAGCTTTTGACCCGACGGTACCGGTATTTGAAGCTGCTCCAAACATGGCTGGCATCATCATTCCCATGCCCAGCCCCATACCGGCTCCAGCCTCACCCTGATTTTCCGCAGCCTTTTCCATGGCCATGGCAGCCTTCATTTTCACAAATTTATCCATGTCGTTTATGACACTGAGTCTGCTCTTGTCATCAATGGCCTTCTGCACCTCTTCAGGGGGGGTGATGGAAGTGATGTAGAGATGGCTGAGGTGGAGTCCAAAGTGGGAGAAGTCACCGACCAGTCGTTTCTGCAGTTCCATGGAGAGTTCATCAAACTGACCGGCAAGATTCAGGATGGTATCGAGTGTTTCACCAAGATAATCATTGAACCGGGAGACAATGACCTGCTTGAGATACCCCGACACATTGTCTGTGGTAAATTTCCCCATGGTCCCGACCAGAGAGTTGATAAAGAGCACCGGCTGAACAATCTGAATATTAAATACGCCATGGGCACGAAGCCGGATAAGGCCCAGTTCACTGTCCTTAAATGCAACCGGGCTCCTGGTTCCCCACTTCAGGTTTGTAAAATATTTCAGATTAACCATATACACTTCGGCACGAAGGGGGCTGCTGCCACGCCATGGAACCGAGAGAATCTTGGTTAAGATCGGAAGGTTACCTGTTTTAAGAGTGTGACGCCCGGGACCAAATGCATCACAGGCCTTTCCCTTGTAAAAAAGAACAGCCGCCTGACTCTCACGGACCGTGAGCTGTGCACCCCACTTAATCTCGCCAGAACCACTCTCCGGAAGACGATGAACCAGTTCTTCACCGGTTTCATCAAACCACTCTATGTTTTCCAGAAAGACTGCACTGCCAAATTGATTCACCATTTCAACTCTCCTCTTCCCTTTTAGAGATGACTCCTGCAGCACGACCGGACCGTTTCATGAGCCTGCAGAATTCAAGATCATATTGCATCTTCATATGATGGGAATTATAGTACATGCCTGGAAAAGACAAAAGTAATTAATGAGGAATACACTCGTCATGGAACTGAAAGAGAGCTGGGACCTTCAATCAGCATTAAAGGTACTGCAACACCCGACCGTGGACTCAAAACTCTGGGCAGAGGCCGTTGAATGGCTTATGCTTTACGGCCCTGACACCATAAGAGAGTTGCTTTTACATTCATCCGGGACAGCAACACACGAATGCTTTCCTGAGCTTCAGGCAAAAGGATACGCACCTGACGGGCAGCCATGTTACTCGGTTGTCGACCTCGCCAGGAGTCTTGGAATCAGTGAGGATGAGGCAAGGGAGATGCTTAAAGAAAAAGAAAAGGAGCACAAAATCCCTCATTTCATTGATGAAGAGGACACCATGAAGGTACAGTAATCAGGGTGGCCAGTCAGCACTCCCCGGAAAGCCGCTCCTGAGCCCTCCAGTCGCCTGTCTCCCAGCAATAATTCAGGGCATCCGCCTTACAGACCGTGGTGCACTCTCCACAGTTCCAGCAGTAGATCGACTCTGCCATCCCTTTGGACGGACTCAGGCCCAGCGGGCAGATACGATCACAGAGACCACAATCCGTACATCGGGTAATATCCTGCACCACCTTCAGTTTTCGCTTTGCACCGATGATGTTCAGCGTCGCCCCGAGAGGACAGAAATAGCGGCAGTACAGACGCCTGCTAAACAGATTCATGGCAAAAACCAGAAGAACAATAACACCCTCCAGAGCCAGAGTATGAAAAAACACGGCAGTCATGATTTCCCGCCCGACAAGTCCCGGCGGTGAGACAAAGACAAAAATCGGAGCTGCCAGAATCATGCTCAGCAGAATTTCTGCAACAAGCACATACCAGAGAATTCTCCGAGACAAAAGAAGCCGGTCTTTCAACCATTTTCTCCCGGTGACTTTCTTTTTCAGATAATCGAGGATCTCACAGAAAAAACTTATGGGACACAGCCAGCTGCAGTAAACAGACCCCAGAAGAGCAGCAAGACACACAGGGAGCAGCATTCCAATGAGGGTCGGCCAGTATATCTGTTTTGATACCAAAAGACTCTCCAGCCCTTCAAGGGGCGATACAAACCAGAGCTTTCCAACCCCAAACGACTGATACCAGCCTTGAATAACGTTCCACTCAAGATAAAAGTTCAAAAAGGGATTTATGAGGATAAGAAAAAAAGCGCATGCAAGGACAAACAGTCTCTTGCTATGAATTGTTCTCCTCTGTTGCGGCATTGGACCTACTCCCATGAATAAATCGGCTCAATGGTCACGGCTTTCATCCCGTCTGCTGCAGTCACGGGACAGGCGTGGCTGCATATTCCACATCCGACACAGTACTCTTCCATGATAACAGGGCGTAACTGATCAAGGGTGATGGCTTTCTCTTTAAACGGGCAGACATCAAAGCAGGTCCTGCAGATGGTCATACTCTGCCAGGTATAACAAAGATGACGGTTCACCACGGCAAGCCCCATACGTGTTTTTTCCTGGGAGATTTTTTGAAGGGTGCCGGTGGGACACACTTGTGTGCATTTCATGCAGAGGTAACATGGAATTTCCTCTGCCCTGATAATTGGCGTGCCTGCGAAAACACCCGCCCGGATATCCAGCAGTTCAATGGAACGATACGGACACACCTCCACACAACGGCCGCAGCGAATGCACTTTCCGGCAAATATTTCCTCCGGCACTGCCCCTGGTGGACGGAGACGGTTGACACGCACCGGTGACCTCACCAGGGCCATTGCCCTGGCTGTTGCAGGGAGCAGAAATGCTGCCGGAAGAAAAGAGACAGCAATTTTTACAAATTCACGTCTCTTCAAAGGGAACCTGTTTTTTTGTTCTGCCACCAAAGACCTCCGGTGTGCTCTCACCGTTTG
>JAMOMO010000403.1 GCA_027067035.1 Desulfobulbaceae bacterium | reverse complement strand
CCTGACCGAGCTCTTTTCCGGTCGCAATGTGCCGCTGCAGAATATCGGCTGCTCCACAGAGAAAAAGCAGATCCGTATTGCAGTGAACGGTGAGACAGTCCTTGATGAGGATATGCGAAAACTTCGGGCAACCTGGGAGGAGACCAGCTATCAGCTCGAACGCCTCCAGGTGAAGCCGGAATGTGCCGACGAAGAGAAAAAGAACTGCTATGACCGTAAAGGGCCTTCCTACAAACTGCCCTTTACGCCACTTCCCGCACCAGCTGAGCTCCTTGCCATGGACAACAAGCCGAAAGTTGCCATTCTGCGGGATGAGGGCTCGAACTCGGACCGTGAGATGTCGTCGGCCTTTTATGCGGCTGGTTTTGAACCCTGGGATATCACCATGAGTGATCTTCTTGCCGGTCGGGTGACCCTCGATGGATTCAGGGGACTTGCCGCAGTGGGTGGCTTTTCCTACGCGGATGTCCCCGAATCAGCCAAGGGCTGGGCGGCAACCATTCGTTTCAATGAGACCCTGAAAAAGATGTTTCGCGACTTTTATGACAGGCCTGACACCTTCAGTCTTGGAATCTGTAACGGCTGTCAGCTCTTCGGGCTTCTTGGCCTGGTTCCGTGGCAGGATATCGAGGCCGAATCACAACCCCGTTTTGTTCACAATGTTTCCGGTCGTTTCGAATCCCGCTGGACCACGGTGAAAGTCGGCAAAAGTCCGTCACTTATGCTCAAGGACATGGAAGGACTGGTCTTTGGAATCCATGTGGATCATGGAGAGGGCTACCTCTCTTTTCCGGACAGTGCTGTGCGGGAACGGGTCCTGAAAGAGAATCTGGCGCCGCTCTCCTATGTGGATGATGACGGCAATGCCACCGAGTCCTACCCCTTTAATCCCAACGGCTCCCCCGACGGACTGGCCGGGCTCTGCTCTCCCGATGGCAGGCATCTTGCCATGATGCCCCACCCCGAGCGGGTATTTCTTGCCTGGCAGGCACACTATCTGCCGGCTGAGATGAAGGATCTGAAAGTTACACCATGGATGCAGATGTTCAGAAACGCCTACGACTGGTGCCAGAAAGAGCAGTAGGCATTGTAATAAACCATTTTCCGGAGAGCCGCGTCATGTCACATTCGGGCAGTAACTCGCTCAAATCCATATTCTTTGCACTGGGAGCCAATGCTGCCATCTTTGTGGCCAAGCTGACCGCTGCCCTGATTACCGGATCAGGTGCCATGCTGGCTGAGGCAATTCATTCTCTTGCAGACACCGGAAATCAGATCCTGCTGCTGGTGGGGCTCAAACAGTCCAGAAAACCGCCGAGTCCCGATTTCCCCCTTGGCTTTGGCAAGTCCATCTACTTCTGGTCCTTTATTGTGGCCCTTATCATGTTCAGTCTCGGTGGAATGTTTTCCATATACGAGGGTGTTCACAAACTGCAGCATCCAGAACCGCTGAGCAGTCCCTGGCTGGCGGTGGGTGTCCTGCTCTTCTCCATATTTGCGGAATCGGTTTCCCTGTGGGGCTGTCTGCGTGAGGTGAACAAGGTCCGGGGGGACCGCAGTCTCTACAGATGGTTTCGGGAAAGTCGCCAGAGTGAGCTGCTGGTGGTTTTTGGTGAAGATCTGGCCGCCCTGCTGGGGCTCAGCTTTGCCCTTGTTGCCGTGGGCGTTACCATGGTCACCGGGGATCCCTTTTATGATGCCACCGGCTCCATTGTGATCGGCAGCCTGCTTGTTGTTATCGCAGTGGGAATCGGTATAGAGGTGAAGAGCCTGCTCATCGGTCAGGGCGTGGAACCTGCTCTTAAAAAAGAGATGGTTGCATTTTTGAACCAGGAGGAGAAGGTGGCGGAGGTCCTTAATCTGCTCACCTTTCAGCTGGGAAAAGATGTGATGGTGGCAGTGAAGGCCAGGATGGAGGATTGCAGCACGGTGGATGAACTGGTGAAGGCCATTAACAGCTGTGAGCAGCGCTTCAGGAGCCGGTTTCCGGAAACCCTCTGGCTCTTTTTTGAGCCGGACAATAAGAAATGATTCGCCTGCAGCCTTTCACTGAAGAAGGCCGCGCAGTACCGCAAGATTGTCCCGGTCTTCCTGAAGATCTTTTCCCTTGGGAGTTTCAAGGGTCATGGGGTGAGCAGCAAAACGGGGATCATTGAGAAGATTCCTGAAGGCCTCAAGCCCGATCTCACCCTGCCCGATATGTTCATGCCGGTCCACCCGGCTCCCCAGGCCCTTTTTGGAATCGTTGAGGTGGAAGAAGTGTATCCGCTCAATGCCCACCACCCTGTCAAATTCCTCCATGGTGGCATGGTAGGCTGCCTTTGTGCGTATATCATAGCCTGCGGCAAACGTGTGGCAGGTGTCGATGCAGACTCCGAGTCGCCGGGGATACTTTGAGCCGCTGATGATTGCGGCAAGTTCCTCAAAGCGACTGCCCAGCCCTGTGCCCTGTCCTGCCGTGTTTTCAAGGAGAAGCATCACCCCGTTGTCTGCCATGGCAAGTGCACGATCAAGGTTGCTGATAAAGCGGCTTAGGCCGTTCTCCACACCATCCCCGCCGTGGGAACCGGGGTGCATGACCACAAGAGGGATGTTGAGAGTTTCACACCGTTTCAGCTCTTCCACAAAGGCGGCGATGGATTTTTCCACCAGCTCCGCCTTTCCGGATGCAAGGTTGATCAGATAGGAGGCGTGTGAGACAACAGGCATACTGTTGTGTTCCTGCCAGGCACTGCTGAAGAGTTGCCGCTCTTCTTCCGTGATGGATTTCGGGTTCCACTGTCTCTGATTCCGGGTAAAAATCTGCAGGGCCTCACCGCCCGCCTCATCTATTCTGTCAAAGGCCAGTTGTATACCGCCTGCAACGGACTCATGTGCGCCTAAAAGTACCATATGAAAATTTCTCCACGGGGCTTGATTTTTGAAAATCATTCTTTATAATAGTCATTATCAATTTAAACATATTCGAATTCGTTACAGGAGGGAACAGAAAAATGGCACTTGGCATGGCAGGATCAGCGGCAGCTGCACCCAGTTCCGCAGCAGCCCCAGTGGACAGAGGTTTTAAGATAAACACCGAACCGCAGAACATGCGGATGGATGAAGCGGCTCCCCGTCGGGCGGAAAAGCAGGCGAGAATGGAGCAGAATCAGGCCCAGGCCAATCAGGTGACCAAAAAAGTATTGAACCTTCAGACCGTGGATGAGAAGGCGCTCTCCATGACCAATAGGATTGATACCTACGCCTGATCATTCCTCAGGGACGGCAGCTCCTGCCGGACTGTAGTCCTCTGTCTGAAACTTCTCAATCTGTTCCCGATAGTAGATGCCCTCAGCCGGATCGGCAAAGAGGGCCTGTGTTTCAACTTCAACGGCCTTGTCCACAAATCCATTGGCCCAGTAGGCGGTGGCCAGTGTATCCAGAACATGTCCGGCAGGTATCTGCAGGGCGGCCAGGCGTGCCAGACTCAGGGCCCGCTTCGGATTGCGCAGGCTGGGATCGTCACTTGTGAGCAGCAGCCAGGCCAGATTGTTAAGCAGTTTCGGGTTGGAGGGTTCCAGTGCCAGTGCCTTGTCATAGGCGGCAATGGCTTTTTTCTCCATTTTCTTGTGCTGCATCAGATCACCCGCAATCCCGAGCCATAACGCCTTATCCGGTTCCCGCATTAACTTTTGGTCAAGGATGTACTCCGTATACTTTTCTTCGTAGCTCTGCTTCCACTGCTCTGCCGGCAGGAGATTATGGCTGGTGGCGGCAAATCCAATCACCATCACATAGGCCAGCAGGCTCAGCCACACCTTTCTGTTGTGATGGCGTATCAATGAAGGGTTCTTTTCACATTTTTCAAGAAAATCCACCCGTTGTCCGATGCCGAAGTGGTGCCAGCTTGGCTGGTCCCTGATGTTTCCCGAAAGTATGGCTATTTTTTCAAAGGCCGAGATTATTGCCCGGCTGTTCCCGATTGCCTTGATGACATGGAGATCTGCCTGGCGCTCGAAGTTTCTGATGAAATAGCCGAACAGGAATCTGAAATAGAGCACCAGGGAGATGAGCAGGGTAATGGCCATGATGACGGTGAGCACGTTTTCCGCACTCTGTCCGGTCATGTCAAGGAGGCTGTAGAAGCTGTCCCGTGAAAGGAGGTAAAAAGTGAAGGGTTCCAGGGCAAATCCGGCAAGAACAGAGAAGCCGGAGATGATCAGCAGGTAGAGCAGCATATGTCTGTTTTTGATATGCCCGATTTCGTGGGCCATGACACTGTCGAGCTCTGCCAGGGTGAGGTTTTCCAGCAGGGCGGGAGTGATCATCACATAGCGCAGTCCCGGAATGATTCCCATGACTCCAGCGGTGATTATCCTGCCCTCAAAGAGTGGCCAGAGAAAGATTTTTGCTGAAAAACGCTGTTTTTTAAAAAAATTCTGCAGGTGATCGTGGAGCTCACCGGGCGGAAACGGGGTACAGGCCCAGAGCCTTCGCACCAGGGGCGGGAAAAAAACCAGGATCAGGAGCAAAAAAAGGATAAATGAGGCGTATTCCCCTGTTTCGGAGTGAAGAAAGGTCTTCAGACCGGGCAGCGGCAGCAGGGCCAGCAGGTCGTAGCCGATGGAGAGCAGTATCCAGGGAAGGACAATGGGCAGGTTGGTCCTGGTATTGGAGATGAGAAAGGCGCGACTGCTGTAGCTGCGGCCAAATATTGTTTCATAAACCGGTCGTGCCCGCCGCCACATCAGGAGAAGAAAGAGAAAAAAGAAGGCCAGGCCGCCGATGTTGACAAAGGATGGAAAGAGCCCGTTGAGTGACAGAGGATTTAAGTAGTAGTGGAGGTCGCAGGAAAAGAGAATGAGTGCGTAGCAGAGCAGTGCCAGCAGGGAGAGTCTTTTCTCGGTGCCGAAATATGCTCCGGAGCCGTTTTGGTTGGCCCTGATGAAGAGCCGTCTGGCAATACGGTCAAAAAAGAAGAGAACCGCGGCGAAAAGAGTGAGTGAGCCAGGGAGGGGGAGCAGGGGCGCATCTGTTCCACTGGTCATGGTGAAGAGAAATATGGCTACAAGAAAAATGAGGAGGTTATTATATATCATAGGGGCTGTTATATCGTGTATGGGCTGCTCTTTCAATCAGTGAAGTTCAGAGAGTGGCCCGGCTCTCATGAATCCTGTTTCCACCGCTGATAACAAAATGGCAGGATTTTGAGGGTTGGGATGTTTTCTTTGTTGACATTCCTTTTTTGCCGGTATATTATAATCCGTTTTGATGCCGGAAAGGGCGCATAGCTCAGTTGGTAGAGCCACCGGCTCATAACCGGTCGGTCGTAGGTTCAAGTCCTACTGCGCCCACCATTTTAATACAGAATCTGCACCAATGACCAGGTTCCTTGAATAGAATAAAAACTTTTCCAGACAGAGAGAGGCCAACAGCCTCACACTTCATACCAGCTTTTGCTGAAGCAGGCAAAGAATCCCGCTTTAGAAAGCCCGAAATCCAAAGGTACAGCCCGAAAGGGATGTACCTTTTTTTATTGCCTGATTTTAATGCATTAGAGATACTTTGTTTTCCATTTTTTATAAAAAGCACCGTTTTACTGAACGCTTTGAAAAACCGTTTCCCACAAGTTGCCATTCAACTGCCAGGAGGAGCCGATGCCGGTCACGCTTTCTGATCTTCTGAGTGAACTTGAGCTGATAGTCCCCCGGAGCCTGGCGGAAAGCTGGGATAATGTGGGACTTCTGATCGGGAATCCGCGGCGGGAGATCCGTTCCTGTCTGCTGGGGCTTGATCCCACCCTCTCCCTTCTTGAAGAGGCCATAAGCCTCGGTGCTGACACCCTGATTACTCACCATCCCTGTATCTTTCGTCCCCTTTCCTTTGTCCATACAGACACTCCCGCAGGCCGCTTTCTTGAAAAGGCCCTGGCCCATAAGATAAACGTCATGGCCTGTCACACAAATTTTGATACTGCAGCATCCGGAGTCAGTGATGCCCTTGCCGGTCTGCTTGGGCTGACCGATACCCGTGCTCTGCATCCCGCTGCATCTTCCGACGGTTCAGGGCTGGGAAGAATAGGACACTATGTCGAGCCGCTTTCCATTGGCACTTTTATGGAACGGGTCTTTGCAGCCCTTGGCAGTGACACGGTTCAGCTTGCCGGAAAGGCGCCGGAGAGTGTGCGGACAGTTGCCCTTTGTGGCGGCAGCGGCTCAGATCTTGCCGGAGACGCCTTTGAAATGGGAGCTGACCTGTATCTCTCAGCAGAGATAAAACACTCCACCGCCCGATGGGCTGAGGATGCAGGGTTCTGCATCATTGACGGAGGACATTACGGCACCGAGAAACCAGCCATGGCCCTGCTGAAAAACAGGCTGGAGGAACTGACCCGCACCAGGGACTGGGATATAAAAATTTATGAGAGCAGTTTTGAAAAACCTGCCTTCACATTTGTTACTCAAAATACTTTTTCAATATAAATTGTAATTTACAACAGGAGAGACGCCTTGAATGAAGAAATAGTCCAATTGACACTGCTGCAGAGTATTGATCATGTGATTGACAGCATCGACTCGGAAATCCAGGAAGAGCAGGACGCACTCGATGCAAAGAGTGGTGAACTTGCCGATCGGGAGTCCACCATTGAGGAGCTTACCGGGAGAATAGAAAATCTTGAGAAAGAGAGGCGCACTCTGGAAGTGGAGATCGCCGACGAGATGGTTCATGTGAAGGATCG
>JAMOMO010000402.1 GCA_027067035.1 Desulfobulbaceae bacterium | reverse complement strand
GTCAACATGTTCCTCATCGGCAAGAGGACGTGGAGCAAAGGGCACAAATAATCGTGACATCATGATAACCGGATCAATAAGAGCCGGATGATTGGGCATAAACAGAATCCCCGTACGCCCTTTTTTAAGGATCTCCTCCTTGCCCACTACCTTTACCCTGTAGCGGAGACTGAGAAGAAACAGGAGAAAGAGATGAAACAGACGTTTCATCAGGACTGCTCTCCTGCAGCAGGTCTCAGGTCATAGCGTTTCGTAAACCATGCCCCTGCAGAAAAAAACAGGGCTGCACCCATGCCGAGCCCTCCGAGCAAAAGCATGTTAAAAGAGGGAAAAAAGGCGTGGTCAAAGAGAGTAAAGACCTGTCCGGCAATAAGCATTCCCGAAAAAGAACAGAAATTGGACGCCGCGATTATCCGACCCTTCTCGCTTTCCGCAGGTCGAACCTGGATAAAGGCGGTGAACGGGATGAGGAAAATGCCGCCGCAGACACCTGCTCCGGCAAGTGACACAAGAAGAAGTATCCACTGCAGGTCTGTATCCCGGGTGGCAATAAATCCTGCGCAACAGATACAGAGTCCCATGCCGAAACTGGCAGGACCCAGAACATGGGACCAGCGCTCGGGAGTTGTGATACGGGCGGCAATCAGAGCTCCGATACAGACTCCAACCATGAGAGCCACGGCAAGCAGGCTTGTGGCAGTGGCGCTCATATGGAGTTCACTGATGCCCATGGTATTGATAAGCATGACCGCAAGCAGACTGAAAAAATAGAAGAAGGTGTCGCCGGAAACGGCGAGCAGGAGTGGCGGGTCATGGTAGAGGTTAATACTGTCCCGCAGAGAGGCAACCGGACCCGACCAGGGAAAAGCTGTCGTGCACGGCTTATGCTCGGTCCGTTTAATCCCGAATGCCGTGAGTACCCCGGTCAATGCAACCAGCAGGACAACGGCGGCGACAAGAACCCGGCCAAAGGGAATTTCTGTTGCCAACCAGTGCTGATCAAGTGCAATACCTGCCACCGCCATACCAAAAAGAATGGCTGAAGTGGTGACAAGTTTTAATACTGCATTGGCCCGGGTAACATACCATGGCGGATACAGCTCCGGTATGGCACCATTCAGTGCCGGTCCGAAAAAGGTGGACTGCAGGCCCATGAGGGCCACCATGGCAAGAATCCAGAACCAGTTCAGGGTGAGAACACCGTAGGCACCCATCACCATGGCGACAAGCTCCAGGACTTTCACCCAGATAATAACCTGTTTTTTGGGAAAGCGGTCGGCCAGCCAGCCGCCATAGGCTGAAAAGAGAATAAACGGCAGGGAAAACAGCATGGTGGCCTTGCCCTGAAGACCGGACAGACCGGCAGCGACAGCGAGCAGCAGGGCTGCCTGCTTAAAGAAATTGTCGTTAAAAACACCGAGAAAATACGTTGCAGCCATGGCCACAAACCGTGACCTGGCTGACCGCAGTTTCAGCATATCCTGAGGAGATCTTTCCATCAACAGCTCAACAACCAGATACCCGGATGTCTATACCTCTGTGAAATCCGATGGAGCTTTTTTGAGAAATTTAAGAAATTTTGATTTCTCAACGGCGTTGGAATAGGCATCATCGGCACTGATCATACGTTTCTCCAGGTATTCCATGATACTGTCATCAAGGGTTCGCATGCCATACTTTTTCCCGGTCTGCATGACAGAGGCGATCTGATAGGTCTTCCCTTCTCTGATGAGATTCCGTACCGCCGGAGTCGCGATGAGAACTTCAAGGGCTGCACATCGTCCCTTCACGTCGATCCGCTTAAAGAGAGTCTGGGAAACAACGGCCTTTAAGGCATCTGAGAGGGTGGACCGGACCTGGCCCTGCTGATTTGCAGGAAAAATTTCAACCACACGATCAACGGTTTTCATGGCATTCAACGTATGCAGTGTTCCAAACACAAGATGACCGGTCATGGCAGCTTCCATGGCAAGAGAGATTGTTTCAAGATCACGCATCTCACCAACCATGATGACATCGGGATCTTCACGGAGTGCGCCGCGCAGAGCCGCGGTGAAACTCTTGGTATGCTGGCCCACCTCACGGTGATTGATAATACATTTTTGACTGCGATGGACAAACTCGATTGGATCCTCGATGGTGAGGATATGATCCTTTCTGTTTCTGTTGATCTCATCGACAATTGCAGCAAGGGTGGTTGATTTACCGGAACCGGTGGGCCCGGTGACCAGTACCAGCCCTTTGGGAAGGTAGGCCAGTCGGGAGATAACCTTGGGCAGGCCCAGCTGTTCACAGGTAAGAATCTCACTTGGAATTTCCCGGAAAACAGCCCCGATTCCATATTTCTGACGGAAAAAGTTACAACGATACCTGGCAAGGCCCGGAATTTCATAGCCAAAATCGATATCACCAAGTTCTTCAAAGAGCTTTATCTTATCCTCAGGGCAGATCTCATAGAGCATGGCCTTCAGCTCTTCATTCTCCATCTTTTTAAACTTGACCCGTTCCATATCTCCACGAATCCGAAGGATCGGCTGCTGTTCAGCAACCATATGTAAATCCGAGGCACCTTCATCATTCATCAGTTTAAAGAACGCGTCAATCTGGGCCATACCTTACTCCTTTATCGTTATGACAATAAGAAATGTCCTGCTTTCATCAGCAGGTAAAAAAACACCAGAAAAAATTCACTCGGACAAAATTCCTACAATACTACCTTTCTCTTTATAAAATCCACCACTTCCTGTGGATCATCTATGATATTTATCAGATCAAGATCATCTTCACTGATGGTACCATTGGAGACAAACTGGGTTTTAATCCAGTCGATCAGCCCTCCCCAGAACTCACTGCCCACAAGAACAATGGGGAACGGTTTAATACGATGTGTCTGAATAAGTGTCAGTGATTCAAAAAGCTCATCCATTGACCCGAAACCTCCGGGCATGCAGATAAAGCCCATGGAATATTTCATAAACATCACTTTTCTGACAAAAAAATACTTGAACTGGAGAGACATATTAACATAAGGATTGGGCTCCTGTTCGTGGGGAAGCGCAATGTTGAGGCCAACGGAGACACCACCAGCATCATAGGCACCTTTGTTGGCGGCTTCCATTATTCCGGGCCCGCCACCGGTGATCACCCCGTATCCCGCCCGGACCAGATCGGCGGCAAGCTCCTCAGTCATCCTGTACCAGGGATGATCCACCGGGGTTCTCGCTGAGCCATATATGGTCACAGCAGGGAGATTAATGGCGGACATGGAGTCAAATCCTTCCACAAACTCCCCCATGATCCTGAACATTCTCCAGGAATCTCCAACCACATTATTATCAAGGCAGTATTTGGGTTCACGACTGATTCTTCTTCTTTCTTCCATAACCATAATAGTCCTCATTCACGCAATTTTTTCAAGTAGTAACGAGCAGATTCTCTTAATTCAGGATTATTTTTTCCCACCGGACAGGAGGCCGCTTTCACAAACCATCTTTCCGCCTCTTTAGGACGCCCCTGTTCAAGGGCCAGTAATCCCCGCTGCAGAAGAGCACCCGCCCTGGTCATTTTATTGCGCAGACATGGTCTTAAGGTCTGGAGAGCTTTCTCAAAATCCCCATACTCAATCTGGGCTGTACCCAGCCGTAACTGCAGCAAAAGTGAATCAGGACTCAGTTCAACAGCTTTTTCACAAAAACGCAGAGCAATGTCATCCCCCTCATTCTCTTTAAGATAGATTTCCCCAAGAAGACTGAGAACGTCTGCGTTATATTCATCATGACGCATGGCAAGCTGCAGGTATTTCATGGCTTCCCGGTTCCTGCCGAGACCTGCATATATTTCTCCGAGAAAACGAAGGGCCTTCCCCTCTCTTCCCTGATTTTCTTCACTCCGATACCAGGGCAGGAGGAGCTCAAGCCCCTTTTGATATGCACCCTGCTCAACATAAAGAACAGCCAGCTGAAACCCCATATCCATCCGGGCCTTCTGTTCACCGTCTGTCACGGGCAGCGCAAGGGCGGCAACAAAAGTCTCAATGGCACCATTCTTATCACGAAGAATCTGCTGTTCCAGTCCCAGGTTATAGAGGGCCATAAAGCGATCTTTGCGGCTTTTGCACGCCTGCCCGAAACATTCCATGGCAGGTTTGTGCCGATTCATCTGTGCGTAACAAACACCGAGACTGTTCAGCAGGTTCCCGTTACCGGGATCAAGAACCAGGCCATGCTTATACTCTTTTACAGCAAGTACAATATCACCGTCCCCATAGTACATATCACCGGCAATATTACAGCTCACCGCATCGCAGACAACAACCGCCCCCGGCTCCAGAAAGGCTGCATGACTGAGCGCCTTGCGACAGTTCAACAGCATTTCAGATTTCTTGAATTTACCCGAGGGATAGCAGCTGATGCCGCAATTACCCCGTTTTGCAGAAGGATCTGCTTCATAAATGCGATGTATAATGTCCCTGCCGAGATGTGATGCCTCTTGAGCAGAAGCACCGGGAAGCAACAGAAACAAACCATATTCATGGGATAGCAGTTGCGTATCCCTCCCGACACTACGCAGCACACCCTGCAGCAGCTGTTCCTCTGCAGCATCAAACTGAAGCAGGGAAAACTCCTGCAGTGAACGTGTATGCCTGCGTAACCATCTTACAAGGGCTTCGGGAGCTGAGGCAAGGGGATGATCTGCCGCCCTCTCAAGGGACTCATAATTACAGAATGCAAAAGGTCCGCGTCGGGTGGCGACATGAAGAGCTGCCCACACCTTTTTCATCAATGTTTCAGATGGCGGCTGCGGGGAGTCACTCTCCAGTTGTTTTGTTGAATCAAAGGGAGCACTGGCAACATGAACCCGGTAACAGCCTTCCCTCTTGAGATAGTCAAGCAGTGACGGGGAAAACTCTGCTATGAATTCAGTGTCACAGCCTTCACACACAATGCCGAAACAGGATTGCCCAAGATAGTAAAGGGGGAAACGGTTATCAACAAAGGTCTTGAGCAGGCTGACGGTACGGTGCTGGTATTTTTTTGCCTGAAAGGAACTGGAACTCTTCGGATAAACAGTTATCAACACCACGAACCCGCACTGACTGCCGGCTCCGGTATCAAGATATTCCTCAAGATGCAGACTGCTGAGCAGTCCGGTGAGAGGATCGATGCTTGCCCTCTTCACCAGCATGCATTCCCTGAGAATGGTGCTGGCAAGACCATCAAGCCAGTCCCTGCCGATTTTTCTTGAAACATAGCTGTCAATCCCGCTCACCCTGGCCACCACGGTTGAGTCAGAAAGCTCAAAAGGAAGAAGCAGCACATCTTCATAGAGTATGGGCTGCCCATGCTCTACCGCCCTCTCCACCCCCAGACGGAGTTCTCTGAGCTCCTCGGTCTCGTTCAGCGATCCAGCAGGAAGCGGTTCAGGAGGATCCAGAAAAACGATATCAGAGACAGTTGGAATATTATCATGGATAACCGCCCTGAATTCAGAAGAAAACCGGAAGAAATCACTTCTTTCAAGCCCTTTACAGAGGTCATGCTGAAAATATCCAAACATCAGCCTATATACTCCCGATGCAGGTACTGTTTCAGAATTTTCAAGAGTTCAGGGATATCGTGATCAAGGATGGTCCTCAGATCAATGACTATTTTCTCATCTTCTATTCGGACAATCAGAGGTACAGAAAGATTCCGGAACCATGTTTCAAGGCTGCTTGCGCCGATATCATCAGGATGCAGGACAAGGGCCCAGCTGTCAAGACCATGCTCAGGCATGGCACCACCCCCCACTCGTGAAACAGCAGGACACAACGTTATGCTGTCTTTACACCGTGTTGCTCCTCCGAGTCGTCTCAGGATACGCTGCCCTTTCTTTTTCAGCAGACTTGAATCAACGGTCAGCATGGAAAGAGTCGGTACCTCTTTCAGGGCTGTATCCAGATCGTAATACTCCCTCAAGACGCTCTCAAGAGAAGCGAGGGTGAATTTATCTATACGTAAAGCCCGGTTCATGGGGTTTCGCTTGATTTTTTCAATGATATCTTTCTTCCCGACTATAATACCGGCCTGAGGCCCACCGAGCAGTTTATCACCACTGAAGGTGACCACATCAACCCCGGCTTTCACAATCTCCTGAACAGTGGGTTCGCAAGGGAGTCCCCATGGAGAAAGATCAATCAGAGAACCTGAACCGAGATCCTCCATAACAGCAATATTGTTCTTCCGCCCAAGCGCTACCATCTCTGCTGCAGAAACCTCCGACGTAAATCCTATAACACGAAAGTTTGAGGTGTGGACTTTCAAGAGAAGTCCGGTCTCTTCTGTTATGGCATTCTCGTAGTCAAAAAGGTGGGTCCTGTTTGTGGCGCCGACTTCAACCAGACGTGCCCCGCTTCTGGACATCACATCTGGTATTCTGAACGAACCGCCGATTTCAACCAGCTGACCCCGCGAGACGATGCTTTCCCTGTTAAAAGACAGAGTGTTCAGAGAGAGAAGGACCGCAGCCGCATTGTTATTGACAACAAGTGCCGCTTCAGCCCCTGTGAGATCACAGATAATCTCTTCAACCAGACTGTACCGGCTGCCGCGCTTCCCGGTGGTAAGATCAAACTCAAGGTTGGTGAAACAGGCTCCGGCTGTCTGCAGTGCTTCAATGCAGGAGGGCCCAAGCAGAGATCTCCCGAGGTTGGTGTGAATAACAACCCCGGTGCCATTCAGTATACGCCGGAGGTTGGCGGAGTCTTTTTCAAGAATGGCCTTATCAAAAAGAGCGTGCCA
>JAMOMO010000401.1 GCA_027067035.1 Desulfobulbaceae bacterium | reverse complement strand
TCCTTCGCGGGTGGATGAGTTACGGGTCTTTATGACCGATTGACCTGATGCAAACAGTGTTGCCTGCAATCCCGGACTTTTGTCCGGGATTGTTGTTTGGAGTACCCTGACCGAAGTTGTTTTTTTTTGCTTTACCGATATCAACCGGGCTGCTGTCGACTATGGATATGGTGGAAAAAGCTGTAATAAACTGGATGGCTTTGAGTCTTATGCCGGGCCTTGGCAGCAGAGGGATATGTCAGCTGATAGAGCGTTTTGGGAATCCGAAGCGGGTCTTTGATGCAGCGCAAAACGGTCAGGAGGAGAGTGGCATTCGCAAAAATGTGCTTCCATTCCTTCGTGATCCGGCTCCTTTTCGTGAAAGAGCAGAAGCCCTTTTTAAGCGGCTCGAAAATGGTGGCGCAACTGCAGTCTGTCCCGACGATGAGGACTATCCGGAACTTCTGAAAGAAATAGCCGATCCGCCCGCTGTCCTGTATGTTCAGGGACGGCTTGAGCTGCTCGGCTCTCTCTGTCTGGCCATGGTCGGCTCCAGGGCGGCCACAAGCTACGGCAAACGGAGCAGTTATTCACTGGCAAAGGCACTGGCGTCTTCCGGGGTGACCGTGGTTTCCGGGCTGGCAGCTGGAATAGACAGCGAGGCGCACAGGGGTGCCCTGGCGGTATCCGGGGCAACCATCGGGGTACTTGGCTGTGGTCTGGATGTGGTCTATCCGCAACAGAACAGTGAGCTGTATGCGCAGATACGTGAAACGGGCCTCCTGCTTACCGAGTATCCTCTGGGTACCCGGCCGGACAGTTATCGTTTTCCTGCACGAAACAGAATTATTTCAGGCCTGAGCCGGGGTGTTGTGGTGGTGGAGGCGGCGAGAAAGTCCGGCTCACTTATCACCGCTGAAATGGCACTTGATGAAGGCCGTGATGTCTATGCCGTGCCAGGGCAGATTGATTCCTTTAAAAGTGATGGTGCACATTGGCTCTTGCAGCAGGGCGCGAAGCTGGTACAATCAGCAGAGGATATACTGGTGGAATACACCGCTGTACAGGGAACTGGTCTGGAAAGAGAAGACTCTTTCGGTGCGGAGGAGGTGCATACTGATCCAGAAGCGCAGGCTCTGCTGCAACAGGTGGATGTCTACCCCATTTCCCGTGACGCGCTGATAGCAGGCTCCGGCATGGCTTCGGCCAAGGTGGCTGAACTCCTGCTTCTGCTTGAACTGGATGGTCTGATAGAGATGCTGCCGGGTGACGAAATACGACGTATTGGTTAACGGAAACAGCTTACACAGAGGAATTATTATATGCTTGATATTCAATTTGCCCCATCAATTTTATCCGCTGATTTCACTCGTCTCGGTGAAGAAATAGCAGCCGTTGATCAGGCTGGTGCGGAGATTATTCATATCGATGTCATGGATGGTCATTTTGTTCCCAATATTACCATCGGCCCCCTGGTGGTGAAGGCGGCGCGGGCTGCAACCGGGAAGATCCTTGATGTCCATCTGATGATCACCGACGCGGACAGCTATGTCGATGCATTTGCTGCAGCGGGAGCCGACTGGATCACCGTTCATGTTGAGGCCTGCACCCATCTGCACAGGACAATCTCCAGGATCAGGGAGCTTGGGAAAAAGGCGGGTGCCGTGCTCAACCCTGCAACGCCGCTGTCAAGCCTCGACTATATCCTCGAAGATCTTGACCTGGTGATGCTGATGAGCGTCAATCCGGGTTTTGGCGGACAGTCGTTCATAGAGTCAACCCTTGCCAAAACAGACAGCCTGAAAAAGAGAATTGACAGTCTTGGCCTTGATGTCGGCATTGAAATTGACGGGGGTATCAGCCCTGCTACAATAGAACGGGTGGCAGAGGCCGGGGCCAATATCTTTGTGGCGGGTTCCGCCATTTATGGTTGTGATGAGTATGCGCCGGTGATAGCGGAAATGCGCCGGCTGGCAGAGCAGGGGAAGGCAAAACGGGGATAAAGGGGACGCATGGCAGCTGAATGGAAATCCATACTTGAATGCAAGGCCTTTGATGATCTGGAAAAATTGTCCTCGGACGCATATGACCTGACAGAAGAGGGGGCTCTGAATACAGGCCGCCTGAAAGGCTATGTGTGCAGGGGCCCCATGTTTGATCTTCTCTATCCCTGTCAGCGGGTGAGTGGTGAAGTGCTTGATGCCCTGCAGTCTCTGGCCGATGAATGTGATCTGGTCGGGCAGTTTGAGCAGATGCGGGCGGGAGCTGTCATGAACAGGATTGAGGGCTATCCTTCCGAGGAACGTCAGGTGCTCCACACCGCCTGCCGGGATCTGTTTGCAGGGAATCCTGCCAATAAGGATGCCACTGAAGAGGCAAAGGCAGAACTTGCAAAGCTGAAGGCATTTCTGGCGGAGCTTGAGAATGGCAGTATCTGCAATGAGCAGGGGGAGCGGTTTACGAGCCTGGTGCAGATTGGCATAGGCGGCTCCGATCTCGGACCGAGGTCAATTTATGAGGCCCTGAAGTCCTATGCTGTTCCTGGCCGGGAAGTCTTCTTTCTTTCGAATGTTGATCCGGACGATTCCACGGCAGTTCTTGAAAAGATTGACCTGGCAAGGGCCCTGGTTCTGGTGGTGTCCAAAAGCGGTTCCACCCTTGAAACGCTCACCAACGAAAGCATTGTACGTGCCGCTCTTTTGAAAAACGGACTGGATCCGGCCAGGCACTGTGTGGCGGTGACAGGGGTTTCAAGTCCGATGGATAACCCGGATCGGTATCTCTGTTCCTTTTATTTGTTTGATTATATCGGGGGACGATTCAGCTCCACTTCCATGGTGGGTGCGGTTATGCTCGGTTTTGCCCTTGGTTATGAGCAGCTGCTTGAATTCCTTGAAGGGGCGGCCCGGATGGATATGGCTGCCACGGGCAGGGATATTCGCGAAAACCTGCCCCTTCTGCTTGCTCTGCTCGGGGTGTGGAATCATAATTTTCTGCGAATGGGGACAGTTGCCGTGTTGCCGTACAGTCAAGCCCTTCACCGCTTTCCGGCCCATCTGCAGCAGTGTGATATGGAATCCAATGGAAAGAGTGTGCAGAGAAACTCAGGCCGGGTGCAGTTACGATCCGGTCCTGTTGTCTGGGGAGAGCCGGGGACCAACGGGCAGCATGCCTTTTACCAGCTCCTGCACCAGGGAACCGAAGATGTTGCCGTGGAATTCATCGGCTTCAGAAACTGTCAGCGTCATGGCGATATGGTGGTGGACGGCAGTACTTCACAGCAGAAACTGCTGGCAAATCTGCTGGCACAGTCGGTGGCTCTGGCCACCGGGAAAAAAGATTCCAACCCTAACAGGAACTTTGATGGGAACCGGGTCAGCCTTCTGCTCATTGCTGAGCAGCTGACACCGGCCGCCATGGGTGCACTGCTGGCGCTGTATGAGGCCAAAATCGTCTTTCAGGGCTTCTGCTGGAATATAAATTCTTTTGACCAGGAAGGAGTGCAGCTGGGCAAGCTCCTGTCGACACGCTTTCTGTCTCTGATGAAAGAAAAAGAGTCGACTGAGACCCTGGAAGGGGATTTCATGACCGCCGCGGGATTAAAGTAGGGCTTCTGGCAGATATGAGCTGAATAATCATTCAGTTTTCCATTCTCTCTGTTTCGTTTTTTGTTGACAAATATCCGGTTCAGAGATATTCTCCCACGCTGAATGACTATTCAATAGTGTAGGTTTCATAGTCTGCTGTTTTTATCATCAGTGATGGTACTAAATCTGGCAGCAGGACGAACGGTTTCTTTTCCGACTGTCAGTTTTGAAGCAATCGCTTTTGATATGTATATTCTGGTAAAGGTTGAAGTATAACAGTAATTTTAAGGAGGAAAATTCATGGCAAAGCATGATACACCCCTGTTGGACGAGCTCGAGAAAGGCCCATGGCCAAGCTTCGTTACCGACATTAAGCGCCAGGCTGAGAAAAATCCGGATTGTTGGGATATTCTTGGTCAGCTCGAACTGTCTTTCAGAGATAAAATCACCCATTGGAAACATGGCGGAATCGTTGGTGTTTTCGGATACGGTGGTGGTATTGTTGGTCGTTATTCAGACGTTCCTGATCGGTTTCCAGGCGTTGAGCACTTCCATACCGTACGTGTAAATCAGCCAGCATCCAAGTACTATTCCACAGAGAATCTTCGTCAGCTCATGGATCTCTGGGAGAAGCATGGTTCTGGAATGACCAACATGCATGGTTCCACAGGTGATATCGTATTGCTTGGTTGTCGTACCGAGGCTCTTGAGCCTTTCTTCTGGGATCTGACCCATGAGATGGGACAGGATCTTGGTGGTTCAGGATCCAACCTTCGTACCCCCGCGAACTGTCTCGGACAGTCTCGCTGTGAGTGGTCCTGCTATGATACAGAGGAAGCATGTCATCATCTGACAATGCATTATCAGGATGAGATTCATCGTCCTGCTTTCCCTTACAAATTCAAGTTCAAATTCTCCGGTTGTCCTAACGACTGTGTTGCCGCTCTTGCCCGTTCCGATTTTGCTGTTATCGGTACCTGGAGAGATGACATCCGCATCGATCAGGCTGCAGTGAAAGAGTATGTTGCTGGAAACATCGTTTCCGGTGGTGGTGCTCACGCAGGAAGAGACTGGGGTGCATTTGATATCCAGAAAGAAGTTATCGATCTCTGCCCCACCGAGTGTATGTGGATGGAAGGTGATGAGCTGAAAATCGACAATTCAGAGTGTACCCGTTGTATGCATTGTATCAATGTTATGCCTCGTGCACTGCGTCCAGGTGCCCAGCAGGGTGCTTCCATCTGTGTTGGTGCTAAAGCTCCAATCCTTGATGGTGCACAGTTTGCTACCCTGATTATTCCTTTCATCGAAGTTTCAGCTGAGAACGAGTTTGAGAATGTTATCGATGTAATCGAGAACATCTGGGACTGGTGGATGGAAGTTGGTAAGAACCGTGAGCGTGTTGGTGAGACTATGCAGCGTGTTGGACTGCCCACCTTTATTAAGGTTATGGGTCTTGAGCCAATTCCGCAGCATGTCAGAGAGCCTCGTTCAAATCCCTATGTCTTCTGGGCAGAAGAGGAAGTTGAAGGTGGTTTTGATCGCGACGTTGATGAGTTCCGTAAACGCCACGCAGCATAAGAACATTAATCGGGTAGAAGGTTTTACCCGAGTACATATTCAAGGAGGTTATAATTATGGGTTACGATCCCGAAAATCCCATGGCGGACAGGATTACAGACATTGGTCCCCCACATTATTCAAAATTTCATCCCCCGGTTATTGCTAAAAACAAGGGGAAATGGCTCTGGCATGAGATCACCCAGCCGGGTGTTCTTGTTCATAAAGCCGAGTCTGGAGACGAGTGCTGGACCGTACGTGTTGGTGCTGCCCGTCTGATTTCCATTGAGCTCATTCGCGAGATGTGTGACATCGCTGATGCACATTGTGATGGTTTTCTGCGTTTCACAACCAGAAATAACGTTGAGTTCATGGTAGATTCCAAAGATAAAGTTCAGCCTCTGCTGGATGATCTTGCTTCACGCGGCAACAAGTTCCCAGTAGGTGGAACCGGAGCCGGTGTAACAAACATCGTTCATACCCAGGGTTGGGTTCATTGCCATACTCCTGCAACTGACGCCTCCGGTGTTGTTAAAGCAGTAATGGATGAGCTGTTTGATTACTTTGTTACCATGAAGCTTCCTGCACAGGTTCGTATTGCTCTTGCCTGCTGCCTGAACATGTGTGGTGCTGTACATGCTTCCGATATCGCCATCCTCGGTGTTCATCGTAAGCCACCAATGATCGATCACAGTCGTATCACCGGTGTGTGTGAGCTTCCGCTTGCTATCTCCGCCTGTCCTCTTGGAGCTGTAAAACCAGCTAAAGCCACTGTAAACGGCGAAGAGATCAAGACTGTTAAGGTTAACAACGATCGTTGTATGTTCTGTGGTAACTGTTACACCATGTGTCCTGCAATGCCACTTGCCGATCCTGAAGGTGACGGTATTGCCATTCTTGTTGGTGGTAAGGTTTCCAACTCCAAATCTGCTCCTAAATTTTCCAAGCTGGTTATTCCATTCCTGCCAAACACTCCGCCACGCTGGCCTGAGACTGTTGAAGCAGTGAAGAATATCCTGGAAGTATATGCTGGCGATGCGAAGAAATATGAGCGTCTCGGCGAGTGGGCAGAGAGAATCGGCTGGGAGAAATTCTTTGAAAAAACAGGAATTCCTTTCACCATCAAATCTGTCGACGATTACCGTCTGGCATACGATACCTGGCGTACTACTACTCAGTTCAAGTACACCAGCCACGTCAAGTAATTGACCTGATACTACGCAGTTGGGGTACTGTTTGTACTCCAACTGCGTTTTTTTGGTCACTTGCCTGATAACACTTTTCTATAGGAGTATGTGTTATGGGAATGAGTGATGACGAGATCAAAGCAGCAATGATTGAGAAGGCCACCAAGGCTCCGAAACCACAGCTGTATGTAAAGGATTTCTATAAATGCGATCCTGAGTCAAAACCACGTAAGATCAAAAATCTGGCAAACGATCTGGTGAAACAGGGAGAACTTATGTTCTGGTCCTCTGGTTCCACCACCATGTATGCCCGTCCTGATCGTATCAAAGACGAAGAGGGTGATGAGGGTGTAAACTAGGCCTTATCATTTGAATTGTTTTTGAAGGAAGGTACATAACTCCACTGGAGTGTGTACCTTTTTTTTTGCCTATGAAAAATATACTGCATCTCGAGTTGACAGGATCCACAAATGACGAAGCTATCCGGTGTGCCGTTGATGGTGCACCACATGGCTTTGCCGTTGTGGCTGC
>JAMOMO010000400.1 GCA_027067035.1 Desulfobulbaceae bacterium | reverse complement strand
AGAAAAACAGAGCCCATGTGCCTGGCCGGGACCATGATAGGGATCCTGACCCAGGATAACAACCTTCAGCTCCTCAAAAGGAATCAGATTCATTGCATTGAAGATATCCTTTCCCTCCGGATAGATGGTCTTCCCGGCACGTTTCTCCTGAATAAGAAACTGCCGCAGGTTCTGCATATACTCTTTTTCGAACTCCTCTCCAATGCGATCTTTCCACGAAGCTCGCAGCTTTACCCTGTCCTGTATTGCTGACATGAGAATCCACAGTTGCTGTTAAATAAAACCCGCATCCGTGACAAAAACCGGATATCACGATGCACTGATTTTATCATTTTTCCTGTAAAAAATGCAATTCGTCACTGACAAGAGAGCTTGAATGGACATCCACTGAACAGTGACTTATCCAAACACATACCACACCATGGAATCATGATACACATTTTCCTGCAGTGAACTGTTTTTTTTCACCATTATTTCGCACGGACAAAAAAGCTCCCCTCACGGCCATCATCCAGACAGAATAAATATGCCTTGCCCTGACACTATGATCCATAATAAAATAAACCGTATTGCCGCCATGCGGAATTTACTGGAATATGGCGCAAAACAGACCGAGCTGTCCCGGAACCGCTTAATGACATGACACAGGGAAAGGGAGCAAGACGCTTATTACACGTGTGATTATCCATGATACCCTCTCCCAGAATGTCTCTCATCCTGCCGCTGCTGTCACCCCTCAGCATCCTGTTCACCATGGCTGACACATCGGCAACAGAACTTGATGCAATAATTTCAAGTACGCGCGCCTATGAGGAAGAGGTGCTGAAACCGTCCCTGATGGGTGCAGGATATGGCGCCTTGATGAACTTCTCAGCAGAACCAATGCTGTCTTCAGCCACATATATTGTTGACGAGGAAAACGGCGGCGATCACACCATCAACGTCTACAAGATTCCCCTGCGGCACGAATTTGACCTCAATCAGTATGGCTGCAGCAGTTTTATTGAGGGCCGCATGGGCTACCTTAAGATGAAAACAGACTATTTTTTTGAAGAAGAAGGTAACACTCTGAAGATTGTGGACAGCAAATGGGAAACCTACAGCGGAACAGTGGGTGGAGGCTTCAGCTTTCCCATGGGTGCCGGTTTCTCATTTATGCCAGCAATATATGGTGGTATCGCCTACCTCAAAAACAGCTCTTCCTACCATGGCGAGCTTGCAAATGTCTTCCTCAAGCCGGTTTTTGACGGCCTCGGCTTTAACTGGAATACCAGCGCAACACTGTTAAATGCCATTGCCACCATTCAATATGCGGGCACCGTTGATACGTTTCGGATAAACGGTGAACTCAGCTATAGTTTTGATTACATAGATACGTTCAATGAATCCAGCAGCTACCAGAAATTTGTCACCGACAGCAGCGTCATTGCCCTGAAAGCCAATCTCAGCCATCCCCTCGGCTTTGCCGTTTCCGGCCTCCCCCTTTCCTGGGTGTTCCATGCCGGCAATTCAACTTTTGTCGGTGCCAATCGGGATGTGATGGGCTTCAACTATTTCAACGAGCTGGGACTCTCCATCAAAGCCGATACAACACAAAAAAAGTGGCCGGTGCAGAACCTCAGCCTGGGCATTATGGGAATCCTCGGAAACAATGTAAAAGGCTGGTCCATCCTCTTTGGCTACACTTTCTGACACTCTGACCGGATTCAACGCACAGGGCGCAGGCATTCCAGTCTTCCCTGGGAAAAAGAGGCGGAAGCAGAGAGCAGACCGGACAACTCTCTGCAGAAAACAGCTGCATTAACCAGCACGGCACAACGTATCGTTGTCGCTACGAGCTCATGTATTTACAGAGCATCACAAGACACATCAGCACCACCAGAATTCTCAAATACTTCGGATCTATCCGAAGCAGACATTTCGACCCGCCCCAGGCACCTGCAAATTGCCCTGTCATCATCACCAGCCCGACTGTCCACACAACCTTTCCGGCAATCAGAAAAACCATCAGTGAGGTCACATTGGTGGAAAAGTTGAGGGTTTTTGCCACTGCGGTTGCCGTAATCAGCCCCTGTCCCCTTAATGCCACACCGGATAATGCGAAAAACGATCCGGTACCGGGTCCGAACATTCCGTCATAACAGCCTATGAGTGGTACAATAAACTTCCGGTAGCCTTTCTCTGAGATACGTGCGACACCACTTGTGGCGGCAACCTGGGGAACAAATAAAAAGTAGGCGGCAATGAGAACAAGAACAGCCGGGATAACAAAATCCAGGACCCTGGTATCAATAAACTGCACGGCTATGGTGCCGGACAGGGAGCCGCAGAATGCAGCAAGCATCAGATACTTCACATCTCTCCAGCGCACCCGCCTGCTTCTCAGCATCATCAGAGTGGCAGTTGCTGTCCCCATGGATCCCTGGAGTTTATTGGTTCCCAGCGCCAGAAGAGGAGGAATTCCACTTATAAAGAGTGCCGGTAACACAATGAGTCCTCCGCCACCGGCAAGGGTGTCAAGAAAGCCTGCAACACAGGCGACTGAAAACAAAAAAACCAATAATCCAGGTGTTATATCCACCAATTCCATAAAAACTCTCTTTCAATAATTACCCGACAGAGCCCTCCCCGCAGGGTCTCACTCTTTCTTCTTCAGGGATATATCATAACCGGTTCCCTGCCAGAATTCTTCAGGCATTTGTAAATTCTCAGGCTTTCCAACCCAGCCCACGCTGACTTCAACGTAGTAGGAGTTCAGATCGGAAGAGACATGATATGAGACATTGTTGAGAGCAATAGTGTCCCACTGGCCGGTGTATTGGAGATCAGAAAGGGTATCCGGATAATGGCCGTAACGCACTTTATGCAGTTCAATGAGTGCCACTGCCGTCTTCAGGTGCTGGTCACCGAAAACCTGGTCCGGACCCCGGGTTATCCCGCTGCTGATGATGATCTTAACGAAAACAAAACCCAGTGCGGCAACGACAAGAAACAGAAGAAATGCCGGTATAATCTGTCGGGTCCAGATCTTCTCATTTTTCATACTCTGACTCCTCGTCCCAATTAACTATTTTTATTCATTTTTCCACTATATGCACACTGCTGCGTAGTGTAAAACATTTCACCCGAAAGCCAACGGTCAAATTCATACATTGACAATTATTCCCAAATGAGACAATAATTATTATAATCAGTTTTCTGACCCGGTTTGGTTCAGCCGGAGCTGTTTTGTGTCCACCATACGGGACGTCATCCCCCTCATGGAGAATCTGCCAGGGCCGTCCAGTCCGAAAATTCCCGGATAATGGACACAAAACCAGGCAGATCCTTCCCGGAAGTACTCCGCTGAGGATTGCCGGGGTCAGGATTACTGCAGAGACAACACTGCCACGGTTTTTTTTATCCACTTTTCAGAAACAGGAGTACAAATGAAGCTCTCTCCCGGTTTTTTCGTCATTACCGCCATCACCGGACTCATTCTCACCACATCCTGCGTCAGTCAGCATGACGCAATGATCCAGCAGGGATATTCAATGTCATACGCCGATGGCTTTGAAGATGGATGCCACAGCGGAAAAAAGGCCGGAGGCAGTCTCTTTGATCAGTTTAAAAAAGATGTCGACCGCTTCAACAACGACAGCAAGTATGGCCAGGGATGGTCTGACGGATTCCGTCAGTGTGAGTCGGAGCAGGAGGCACAGGCCAGGCAGATACGCATGAGTATTGAACAGCAAAGCCTGCTGGAACAGAAAAAACATAATGACTGGGAAGAGCAGCGTCAGCTGGAAAAAGAGGCCCTCGACGGCATTGACACCAGTGGACTGGAAAACCTGAAATAGGACTGTCCGGAACCGCCGTCACAGGGCTTACAGAATACCTTGAGCAAAAGAAGCCTCAGCCAGGGCCTCACTCCTCTGAAGCTTTCGGCACCTTCGTTTTGAGATACTTCACCCTTGTGAATTTCACCTGTATCACTGTTCAGTTCTGTTGTTCTCAGTCAGAAACCGGCGTGAGCAGTTCATCTCAAAATCATCAACTGATTCGCCGGGCTCAAGAAGAATTTGCCGAAAGAGTTCCTGGGAGTCTTCCTGCTGTTCTTTGAGTCTGTTCAGATAGTTTTTGACAGATCGTTTTTCACGATAAAGACAGGAGACTATTCCCCAGGAACGGGCATAGACCCTGGCTGATCTGATTTTTTTCAGGGGACTGGCAAGAAGACCGGGAAAATCAAGTTTTTCATTGTTCTCCAGCATATTCAGAATGTAGGCAAGTCGTTCACTGTCTGCAACCGGTCTCAGCTCAGGCGTCACCCCCTGTTCAAACAGTGACGCAACACCCTCATTCAGCCAGAACGGTATGTTCAGCTCCTGTGGAAATGCATGGCGCAGAGCGGCATGGGCGGCCTCATGACGCAGAACAATAAGGAATTCGGGATCATCTGCCGCACCGGTTACAACCATCACCCTGCTGTCGTGCTTATAGTATCCCGCTGTCTGGTGGCGGGAACTGCTCCTGAGAAGAAACTCTTTTCCTTCCGGTTCATCAGGGGAAAACACCAGAATCCGGACAGGATCATCAGGAAAGGGTACAGCCAGCCATAGATGCAGAGCCTTCCAGATCATCGTGACGTGATCCAGAAGCATTTGCCCATCAATCCCTGCCGGTAAATGATTGATACTGAAGCAGTCATTCCCGACAAGCGGCCCTTCTTCCAGGTACGGCTGAAGGTCCCGCTCCTTATCTGGAAAGAGCGGCAGCGTGCAACTGCTGATCAGAAACATCTGCAGCGTCAGCACGATAAAAATATTTTTCATTATACTTCTCAAGAACAGCTGCCAGAAGAGCATCCTGTTCATCCTGATTGAGTCCTTCCAGTCTTCCCCTGCTTTCAAGCAGATCCCAGGTCGTAAAGATATCTTCCTGTAACTGTGCCAGGGTGATCCGCAGACGCCCCAGTCTCCTGGCTGTTTCCGAGAGATCGG
Source organism: Desulfobulbaceae bacterium (assembly GCA_027067035.1). Lineage (GTDB taxonomy): Bacteria > Desulfobacterota > Desulfobulbia > Desulfobulbales > Desulfocapsaceae > Desulfocapsa. The sequence continues at coordinate 1,883 of JAMOMO010000400.1, read as the reverse complement.
CAAAGTCCAGATAAAGATGGAACTGTTCACTGGCTTTCAACCGTAAGCCCTTATCATACTGATCCAGCAGATACAGTACTATCTTTCTGGATAGTTCGCCGTGCTCCCTGTTTATCTGATCATTCTGCCACTCAAGTACCAGCGAATAGTCACCGGCCCTGTATATGGAATTCAAATCCACCAGACTCGTCAACCGGCTCCCGATAATCTCTTCAACATGCCTGGTCAATCCGTTTTCATGCCACCGCCGCCTGCCAAAGGGAGCCGAAAGGCCCGCTTTTGTATATGCATCATTGATAATACCTGCACAGAACAGTTTATCGGTGCTCCCAGGTTTATAACTCATACTGTAATCAAAGTCAGCCCCGCGCAAACGTGGATCATTAAGCGATTGTCGCAGAATCAGGGCCGCCTCCTCTCTCTTTTCCTCCGAAGCCCGTGACCGGAAGACAGCAGCACGATGAAACTTTTCAAAACGTTTGCGGAGCGGTTCCGCATTGGTCTGTCCGTTGAAAACTCCGCCAATCATCAATTCATTGTCGCTGTTACGGAAAACCATTTCAGAATGACTGAAGGGTGTTTTGACCGTATCGATGTTTTCCCTGGCGGCAAGCGCAAGAAACCATGATTCAAGCCCGCCGTCCGCAATAACCACAATATCACCCTCTTGGAAAACAGCGGTCTCCGGAATATGCGGAGACGGCTGCAGCGGCATCATGCAGGCGGAAAGCAAACAGCCAATAACCACCAAAAAAGAGTTTTTCATAAACAATATGCCGTTATTCATCAATCCCCGGCAGAGCCACCTGAGGATGCCGGGTTCAGAAGGGAAGTCAGAAAAAACATTGCTTCACCCGCAAAAAAAAAGGATGGCGGTTTTCCGCCATCCTGTGAAGACACCAGCACTGTTTCCTACCAGTTGTGTCCTATTGTCAGAGTGATACCACGATCATCATAGCCATCCAGGGTATCATGATAACGCAGTCCAACGCTGTAGCCCTTCCAGCCGAAATAATCCAGCGAAACACCAATACCTGTGCTGCTGTCTTCCATGTCATCCGGCATATCAAAGGTCAGCATATAATCCAGATTTGTGGTGAGTAAAAGGGTCTGTGTCAACGGGAGGATATAAGAAAAGGTCATGGTGTTGAAATTGATATATTTTTCACCAGTTACCTCAGTATCCCCATTGAGATTGCGATCATGACTGAAAAGATCGGACAGGCTGAAACCGCCAATTGATGTCATAACCGCTGTATTAATGCCGATTCCAGGCACCAGTCTGGTCTGACTCCAGTCATCATATTCATTATCATCAATTTCCAAAAAGCCGCTCAGGACAAGATCAATACCATTTTTTTCATAACTCAGTACCTGATAACTGGGCATGACGAGCAAACCAAAAGAATCAGTGTCCTGTCCATCATTCAGGCCGGTCCCCTTTAAGCCTGTATAGGAAACCTGGGTGCTGATGTGAAAGGCATCTTTGGTGGCTTTCAGATTAAACGCAAGGGATCTCACATCCGACTCCCTGCCAAGATCAGATGTCAATTCCATCTCACTCTCAGAAACACTTCCCTGGGCAGACAGCTCCAGTTTCCATTCCGGCAGATCTGATGGCTCATAACCATCCTTCACTGAACTGAGGGTCATCAGATAAGCCAGCAGGTTGAATGCTGCCAGGTCTCTTCTGTGCATATCTGTTCTGTGTCTCTGCCGTGCGGTTGTATTCTCAAGCGATTCACCCTGCTCAGGAGAAAGTTCTCTTGTCAACATCGGCGATTCTTCTTCTGTTGCTGTGTCACTCGACCATTCATCGCTTTCACAAATTCCTTTATGTGTGACAACATAACAGGTGTTTCCCGTTGCATCCTCTTTATACC
>JAMOMO010000399.1 GCA_027067035.1 Desulfobulbaceae bacterium | reverse complement strand
CGGTTCAAATCAAAGAGGCCCGACTGCACCGGCTGTTCCTCTGCAAAACGTTCCTGAAACCAGTCGTAGTGCTTCCAGAAATCCTTGTTTGACCTGTTCACCCCATACTCAGCAAAGCGCCTGTCCACCTCCTCCTTGCTGATCTCGTTGAGATGCGCCATGAGATCAAAGAAGTCCGGCAGATCATCCTGACGAATATCTATAAAATAATTTGGATAGGAGCCCAGAAAACCGGGAATAAAGTCCGCATTGTCTTTTGAGGGATCAAGGGTTGATTTCTCATCAAACAGAAAGGCCACATTATCATGCCACCTGTTGATTATCATGGAGACCACCACATTCTCACCGTCATTCTTGCGAATACGGATGTACACCACATTGGCATTAAAATCATTCACCAGAGAGAAAAATTCCGTTCCCGGCTTGGAGACGGAACGAAAGGCCTGCAGATAGTCTTTCATGCTTTCATACTGCTTTGGAAGCGGTGGGAAAACATCCCCTGCAGCGACATAGTTGACCTTATCAAAACTGATCCCGGTTTCCTTCAGGATATGCCTGTTCACAACGTACTCCATGAACTCCTGCCGGGGAGTGTCACCCTTGAATTCAATGGCGGCAGGTATTCCGGCGTCATAGTAATTCACCTTGCCGGGATCAACCCCCTGATACCAGGATTCCATCATGGGTCTGCGCAGCTCTGGAGGCATAAAACCGAGGAAATTACTCTCCCCCTCCTCACGCAATCCATCCATATAGAGCCTTATGGCCAGCTGATGGCCCAGGGTACCATACACATCAAACCCTGCCACCAGGGCATAGTATATCCTCTCCAGCTGCGGGTAATCCATGACCCACAATGTGCGTGGTAAATTTCCCAGAACACCCTTGTGCACAGAGGCACTGTCAAAATGGCGGTAAACGGTGAGCACTGGTGTATCAGAGGCACTGTTTCCCTTCCAGATAGCATCATACCCCTGGCCACTGTAGTTAGCCATCATGTAGAATTCCTGGCGTGCTTTGTAGTACCGTTCCTGGGCCCTGTCATACCTGTTGCCGATAAGATCATAGACGGGGAATTTACTGCCCTTTTCAATGGGCATGATCAGATTTTCCTTCTGCAGCTTCAAAAAGGCCGGGTTCAAGACACTCAAGTCATGGTCCGGGTCCTGGAACATAACCCAGAAATGGTCCTGGATAACATTCAGAGCCACCTGCCCCCGGCACACCGGGCCGCGAATAAAGGTCATGATAATATAATGGGCATTGTCGAGCAGAAACTGGTAGCGGGAACGAGGTGGAATCTGCTCAAAAGAGACAAATGGATTGGCACTGAGAATATGATTAAATCCTACACGGTGCGGCTTCTGCAGCCACTCCGGCTCAATAAAAAGCTCTTTGAAACGGGCAAGCTTGGCATCGTCAAAATGAAAAACCATGTGGGTTTTATGGACAATGGTGGAATGGATTTTTCGAAACCGGTAGTAGAATGTTTCCACCTGTGGATCATCATATGGCCGGACGGTATCAATGAGTTCAACGGGGCTTCCCGGAGGAGTTGTGGAACGCAGCAACTCATAATACTCATTGGTGTCGGTACCAAACTTGATGTGGGCCAGAAAGAGATGCTCGTAGAGGTAACGGGCTGTCATGGCATACTTGGGATCCGGATTATTGAAAAACCTTTCCCACTTCACTATTTCGGCAGCATCCGCTGCTTTGGGTGAGGTCAGGCGCTCCTGCTCGGCATCTGTCGGCCCTTTAGCCCCCTGAGCCAGCCATCCGGCAATCAGCTCAAACTCCTCCTGCTGCAGCGGAGGAAAGCCAAAGGGCATCCCGCGATTGGGATGTTTGGAGAGATAACCGTCAAGCTCAATGGAGCTCTCCGCACAGGTCAGATCATTGGCCTCGGAACGATACTCACCGGTGACCGCCGGATTTTTCATCTTATGATCAAGGATCTGCAGCATGAGCGAATTATTCATACCGTCGGCGGCAGTGCTTTCGGTAACCGTATGAAAATTCTTTTTCCGCCACTCAGCAGTACTGTGAGCATCCACAAAGAGACGGGTCGGATCCATGGTGGTCATGCGGGTGGCATTATAGACCGGTCGCTTGCTGCCGCCACGATCAACCCCTTCATAGGAACTGAGTTTCAGCTGGCAGGGCGAGTTGTAGCATGAGTGACACACGGCACAGCGTTTATCAAGGAGTGGTTTTATTTCACTGAGATAATCCACAGGACGACTGGGAATCCGAACCGCGATGGGTTCCGGGGCCATTCTGGCACAACCGGCCACAACAGTAAGGAGGAACATTGCAAGCAACACTGAGTTTTTCATATCAATCCTGGAATTAAAGGTATGGAAGGCCTGTCTGTAGGTGATTAGGTAATAGTAGCATACCACCACATAAAGAATAGTAAAAAATCCGTTTCCCGCCACGTCACCTGCAGGAACAGGGATCCGGACAATACCCGCCGCCGGACCACTGCTGTTTTCAGGTTTTCCCCCCTCCATTTTCAGGCTTTCCCTACTAACATAAAAAGGGCGGGAGCTTTATACTAATGTGGTAATAGAAGGTAAATTTCGACACAACTCTGCAACCATATTTGAAAAAGGACTTCCCTGTTGACGACATTAATTAAACACAGATTCCTCTATACCACAAGCTCTCAGCTCAGATCAAAACGGTGCTGTCATGGGTAATATCTCTCCTCCGGCAGGGCGGCAGACCCCTCAAGAATCAGCTGCAGGATTTTCTCTGATAGAGACCATGGTGGTTATTGCCATCATCGGTATCAGCAGTGCCATAGCCATCCCCTTTTTCCTGAGCTGGCGCACCAACTACCAGCTCCAGGCAAGCACAAAAGAAGTCTATTCAAGCATCCAGAAGGCACGGATGAAGGCAATTAAAAACAATGAAGACTGGGCAATGAAGGTCCCCGACCAGAAGAGCTGTGACTTTTACTCCAGCAACGGCGGTGACGGTACCTGGAATGACGGTAATGAAACCATTGCCTTTTCCATTGATTTCAGCAGCAGACCGGGAAGCATCCTGTTTGATACCGGTTCAACCGCGCTGATTGAATTCAGGGCAGACGGAACCTGCATCCCTGGAAACCTGTACATCACAAACAGCCAGAATAGCCGATACTACAGAATCCAGGTTTCTCCGGCTGGCGGCATCACCATGAACATGAGAACCGATGCTGATGGTATCTGGCAATAAACACCGGGAAGACAGTATGAAAAACACAAGCCCCCCCTCACTCAGATCATTGTCCAATAAAGGTTTTACCCTGGTGGAACTCATGGTTGCCATGGTTCTGACCACCATTATCGGCGCCGTGCTCTATACCAGCTTTACCAGTCAGCAGCGAATCTATACAACCCAGGGCCAGGTGGTTGAGATGCAGCAGAACATCAGAGCTGCCATGGCTGTTCTGGCCCGGGAAATCATGCTTGCCGGATATGATCCCGAAAACACCGGAGCCTTTGGCATAACTGATATCGCCAACAACACAATCACCTTCAACATAGACAAGGACAGCAATGGTGAACTCGATGACGATGAAACCATTACCTATGATCTCTTTGATTCTCCTGCTGATACGATCAGTGAACAGGACGGCATCCTTGATCTCGGTCGCCAGGAGCCGAACAACCTTGTCGACAGCAACTTCAAACTGGTTGCAGAGTCCATCAATGCAATGGCCTTTGCCTATGCCTTTGACGATGACGGAGACGGGGTCCTTGATACCATTGGCGGCCAGACCGTCTGGGCCATTGACTCCGACGGGGACGGCAGACTTGATACCACCCTTGACACCTCCAGTCCCGCTGACCCGACCAGTCCCGACGGCCTGATCACCCTGGATGACGTGGAGGGGGGATCCCCTCTGGGATTCACCGTTCCCATGTCATCCATCCGGGCGGTAAAGGTATGGATTCTGGCGCGAACAAAGATGACCAACATAAAACTGAACACTACTGAAACATTTGTGGTTGGCGACAGTCACATCACGCCTGCCGACGATAGCAGACACAGGCTCCTTGCCACAACCATACTCTGTCGCAACACATAAGATTATGAAAACAGAAAAGACACTCCTCACAGAACACGGCTTCAGTCTCATCGAAGTTCTGATAGCCATGGTTATCTTAACCATCAGTATCTTTGGCCTCTACAGCCTGCAGATCACCAATGTTCAGCGAAACAACAAGGGCAATGCCATCACCAGTGCCTCCACCTGGGGCACAGACCAGGTGGAGTACCTTCTTGCACTCGACTATGAGCACCCCGATCTTGATGATGGCAGCCACGGTCCCTTTGACCGTGATCTCTACGATATCAGCTGGGAGGTCTCAACAGATACTCCCCTTGCAGGAAGCAAGAGTATTACCATCTCAGTCTCATCCAACATCCATGGCGGCAACCATAATTATCTGGTGTCATGCATCAAAGGTAAAAACATATGAGAACAGAACAGTTGAATCCGATCGGTGTGAAAGAGGGGCACGGTATCTGCCATTCAGAGGACGGTTATGCACTCATTGTCTCTCTCATGTTCATGGTTCTTCTCACCATTTTAGGCCTTGGTGCAACCACCACAACCATCCATGAACTGCAGATCAGCAGTAATGACAGCGCCCGTAAAAGTGCCTTTTATGCAGCAGAGGCCGGCCGGTCATATGTAGAGGCAAGTACCTCCCTCTACAGTTCCACCAACATTGCAGCCGAGCCTGGAAACGGAGTCACCTTTCCAGACAGTGACGACCCCACCGCATGGCTGACCATTCCGGGATCCCAGAGTGAACAGCTTCAGGGTGAAGTCGTCTATGTTGATTCCTCTGCGAAATTTCTCCGGGGATCCGGGAATGAGGCCGGAGAGCTCAAAGCCCATGTGTACAAGATGACCTGTAATGGCAGAGATATCAACAGTGACTCAAAAAAGAGTGTTGAAGCGGGATTTTACCGTGTTGGCCTCTAAACCTTTTTAGAAGGAAAAAACCATGAAGTATTTCTCCCGAATCGTCTTTCTTCTTCTCTTTATCACAGCCTCTGTGGTCCCTGCCAACAGTGATGATACCTGTATTTTCTTCCCCACTGACAATGATGTCCCTCCCAGTATTGTTCTCTATATAGACAACAGTGGTGACATGGAACAGGCACGATGGATCAGCGATTTTGACAACACCACGGACTGGACACCTGCAGATCACTCGGTGGAGGCCATTGAAAACCCGGTTACCGGAACGGGTTTTTTCAAGGAACATGGCTACGGAATCTATGCCCAGGGTGGTGGAGCGGGTACCGATTATTTTCTCGCTCCCTTTGAGATCACCTCCGAAAATGTCATGGAGATGGATACCAGCAACATGATTCAAGGTGTCCCAAGCGGAGACGATCTGCTCTGGACCTTTAACGGAAAAACCATTGCCCTTCCAGTTGAAAGCCTCAGTAATGCACTGGCCGAATTTGGTGCCCCAAATGCGGATCCGGTCACTGCCATGCGCTATTCCACCAATTACCTCAACTATCTCTTCTTCAGTGGTGAATACACAGGTGACGGCTCGGATCTCATTGAGGAAAACCGGTTTTATTCCGCCAAGAAGGCACTGGCCAGGGTTATCCTTGAAACAGAAAACAAGGCCCTGTTTTCACTCTGGTATCACACCAACGATGACGGTGCCACCCAGAACAAGCCCCTGGGCTATGCCCTGGAAGAGGATGCGGATGGAAATTTTTCATACGACCCTGATTTCCTGAACAGCCTCAATGGAATGCAGACATATGACTTCTCCCCGCTTGCCGAAGGACTGGCCGAGGTCGCCGGCTATTACAACAGTGCCAACTCCCATGGTGAGAATTACGACTGTGCCCAGAATTTTGTTATCATGATCTCTTCAGGGATGTCCTCAAAAGATCTTGGCGACAACACCGATGCCCATGCCCTCACCGCTGAACAGTATGAGCCCGACTTCCTTGCAGACTATGATGGAGATGACCTGGAAATAGGCGAGGGATGGATCATTGAAGACAACAGCCTGAACAATATCGATGATGACGGAGACGGAGAGGTTGATGAGGATGACGAAAAGGCATACTACGAAATCCCCGTGGGATATGAAGGATCAACATACCTTGATGACATCGCGTACTATATCTATAACAACGATGTGGGATACGCCGATGGCTACCAGAATATTATCACCTACACCATTGGCTTCATGGGAGACCATGTCAGTAACCTTCTCCTCATAAACACTGCCAATAACGGTAATGGTTTTTTCAACCTCTACAATACCGCCGATGAAAACTACGGCAAATATTACTATGATGCCTCAACGGAAGATAAGCTTGTTGACGCACTCACCGATGCCATCAACTCCATTTTAGAAAGGACCACCGTTTTTGCCGCGCCGGTTGTACCCGTTACCAGGACAACCAGTGGTGATCGTATCTACATGTCATTCTTCACTCCCAAGGCTGGTAACTTCTGGGAAGGAAATGTGGTCAAGTTTGGTTTAAATGAAGCAAATGAGATCATTGACAGCACCGGAGAGCTTGCAACGGAAGAGAACGGTGCCTTAAAGGACGATGCGGTCCCCTTCTGGTCCACCATGGACTGGGCGGCAGATCCCGGCAGTTCAAACCCTGCAAGCAACGGTATTCTGTACAGTGAGCGCCCCATTTACACCTACCTCGGTGATAATGAAAACATAACGGCCCTTGCCAATGCCTTTATCAATATCAACATTTCCGCCGAGCTGCTCGGAACGCCTGTTGACTACACTGCAGATGAAGTCATTGACTATATCCGCGGCGCAGATATCCTTGATGAAGATGAGGATGGAATCGTCACTGAAAACCGGGCT
>JAMOMO010000398.1 GCA_027067035.1 Desulfobulbaceae bacterium | reverse complement strand
CGTTCCAGTTTTTTCTGCTCGATACCATTCTGCGTTACGAGCTTGCCACACTGAATTCATATCCGGAAATACTCACCTACCTCCAGGAGGAGACTGGGATAGAGGATTTAAGTGTCGACGAGAAACTCCCTTTTCAGCGTATCCTCTTCAGTCAGTACCTCTTCAGGGGGCGCCTTGCCGAAGCCAAACAGCTGGTGGAACAGAACAGCGAGAGTTTTCTTGGAACGGGTGCCGCAGGAACCCTTGCCTTTCTCTCCGGAAATGGGGAACAGAGTACTGAGCTCTTCAACCATGACCTTGATTTTCTCCGGGATTTAACCGGAACCGAGAAGGCGGCTTTTTTTGGACCAAACGGCCTGTTTCATGCCCTTGCCACGCTGCAGCAGGACCAGACCGATCAGGAACAGAGCGTTGCCAATCAGATAGGAATAGCCCTGTCACTCTTCAACGACAGCACTGAAGAAAAGGCATACCAGGTACTTGCCACCTTCCTCCAGGTTCGAAACAACACGGCACTCCCAGGCGAGGAGATGAGTTTTCACAAGGATGATGAGCCGCACAGTCTCACCATCCTCTTTACCGCTCTTTCCCAGTACTGGCTCAACTCAAGTCTGCAGCCGGAAGTGAGACGCCGTGTCGAGGGGCTGCTCGCACAGGCTCTGGAAAACAGCTTTCATTTCTTCTCACTGAATCTTGCCGCGCTGCTCGCCGGAGCCGGGCACAACACCGAAGAAAATGACGAGCTGGTACAGCAACTCTCAGCAGAGACCGGACTCAGTCCGATTATCAATATCCTGCAGTCTGAAGAGCCCTGGAAACGCAACCTCCAGGCCTTGATCCAGGTGACAGCCTCCCCGCAGGAACCTTCAAATGCACAGCATGAACGCCTCATCTGGATGATTGACTTCACGAACGGCAAGATGCAGATCAATCCCAAAGAGCAGAAACGTAATTCCAATGGCAACTGGAGCAAGGGACGTCCCATTTCACTTTCCCGGCTCTACTCCGGAAAACTCCCCTATCTCACGGTTCAGGACCGAAAGATAGCAGCCTGCATCCAGAAACAGGTGAACCCTGAAACCCATGGAGTCAGCTATCATTTTGAGATGGATAAATCATTGCTGGCCATGATCAACCATCCCCTGCTTTTCTTTGCCAAATCACCAGGGACCCCCGTGGAATTTGTCAGTGGCGAACCTGAGCTTCTTGTGGAAGAGCGCGGCTCTCAGCTTCACATCTGTTTTGCCCAGGAAGTGACGGAAGACAACATTACCATTTTCCAGGAAACACCGACCCGTTACAAGATCATTGAGATAAACGACAACCACCGCCGTATTGCCCAGATAACCGGAAAAAACGGCCTGGTAGTCCCCATTGATGCCAGTGAGCAGGTCCTTACCGCCATCGGCAACATCTCTTCTTTCATGACCGTCCACTCGGCCATTGCAGCAGAGATTCAGCCGGGAATCACCACAAATATTGAGCAGGTTGAGGCGGATCCCACTATTTATATGCACCTGCTTCCCTATGGTACCGGGTTCCGGCTTGAAATGTTTGTGAAACCCTTTGTCAACGGGGGGCATTATCTCAAACCGGGCCAGGGAGTTGAAAACATTATAGCCGAGGTGCGCGGAAAACGACTCCAGACCAAACGAAACCTTGGCCTGGAAGAGCAGATGGCCCGTGAAGTTGAGGAGTCCTGTCCCATTCTTGACCTTGCCATTGACCTGGAGCAGGAAAATGACCGGGAATGGCATCTCCAGAACCCGGATGACTGTCTCCAGGCACTGCAGGAACTGCAGGCAATTCAGGACCAGGTGGTCATCGAATGGCCGGAAGGCGAAAAGCTCAACATCACCCACCAGGCGTCCCTGAAAAACCTCAACCTCAAGGTGCGAACCAACCAGCAGAACTGGTTTGCCCTTTCCGGTGAGCTGAAACTTGACCAGGACACCGTCATTGACCTTCGGGAACTGCTTGCCAAGGTAAAGACCGCACATGGCCATTTCATTCAGATCAAAGAGGGACAGTTCCTTGCCCTGACACAGGAATTTAAAAAGAAGCTTGAGGAGATCAACCTCTATTCCGAGGGCATGAGTGAAGAAAAAGATGGTGAGCTGCTCATCCATCACCTGGCGGCCATTCCCCTTGAAAAGCTGGTGGACCAGGCCAGGGCCGACGTGGATGACGGCTGGCGTGATCAGATCAAACGGATCCACGAAAGCCAGTCCTTCAGGCCGGAACTGCCATCCACATTCCGTGCAGAACTCCGTGATTATCAGATCGAAGGATATAACTGGCTGTCACGCCTTGCCCACTGGGGTGTCGGCGGATGCCTTGCCGATGACATGGGACTTGGGAAAACGGTGCAGGCACTGGCCGCCATACTCTCGCTTGCCACCGACGGTCCCTCACTGGTTGTTGCCCCAACATCCGTGTCCAACAACTGGCAGTCAGAGGCCAACCGCTTCACCCCTACCCTGAACATCAAGACACTGGCGGGGAAAGACCGGGCAAAGACCATCGCAGAACTTGGTAAATTTGATCTGCTTATCACCACCTACACCCTGCTGCAGCAGGAGAATGATCTCCTCTCGGCAGTGAAATGGCAGACCATTATCCTTGACGAGGCCCAGGCCATCAAGAACGCTGCAACCAAACGCTCCAAAGCGGCAATGGCCCTGCAGGCGCGTTTCAAGCTGATCACAACAGGTACTCCCGTTGAAAACCATCTTGGTGAACTGTGGAACCTCTTTCACTTCATTGTTCCCGGCCTCCTTGGAAACCTCAATCGTTTCAACGAGCGCTTTGCCATCCCCATTGAGCGCTACCATAACCGGGATGCCAGGCTGAAACTGAAAAAACTGATCCGTCCCTTTATTCTGCGCCGCATCAAGTCCCAGGTTCTCGAAGAGCTGCCGCCACGCACCGAAATCACCCTTGACGTTGAGATGAGCGAAGAGGAGAAGCACTTTTATGAGGCACTGCGGCAGAATGCCCTTGAGGTACTGGAAAACAACCGGGAGAAGAAGGCCCGTCACCTCCAGATCCTGACTGAGATCATGAAACTCCGCCAGGCCTGCTGTAACCCGCGCCTGATCAATGCGGACACCAACATCGGCAGTGCCAAGCTCAAGGTTTTCGCTTCGGTGATCGAAGAACTGCTCAGCGGTGGTCACAAGGCCCTGATTTTCAGTCAGTTTATCGGTCATCTCAGCATCCTGAGAGAACACCTCGACTCACAGGGGATCAACTATCGCTACCTTGACGGCTCAACCTCCACTGCACGACGCAGACATGAAGTTGATCGTTTCCAGGCAGGTGAAGGGGATCTTTTCCTCATCAGCCTCAAAGCCGGTGGCCTGGGGCTCAACCTCACTGCTGCCGACTATGTGATCCACATGGATCCGTGGTGGAACCCGGCAGTTGAAGATCAGGCATCAGACCGGGCCCATCGAATCGGACAGACACGACCGGTGACCATCTACAGACTGGTCTGCAAACATACCATTGAAGAAAAAATCGTGAAACTGCATCAGGAAAAACGTGATCTTGCGGGAAGCCTGCTCGAAGGATCGGACATGAGTGCCAAGATGAGCAGTGAGGATCTACTGGATCTCATCCGGGGCCAGTAGAGCAGGACAGGACAATATGCCCCAGGCCCCGTCATCCGGGACCTGGGGCATTTTCTTACTTTGAATAAAATTCCACTATGGCGTGGACAAGATCCGGAATGGTATGACTCTCAGGCTGGATATCCACCTGCAGACCATTATCAGTTACTGTTTTTGCGGTAATTGGACCAATTGCAGCAATTGTCACTTCATGCATCAGTCGTTTTAACTCCGATCCGTTTCCGGCATCCACCATCGAGAGAAAGTTCCTCACAGTGGAAGAGCTGGTGAAGGTTACCATATCCACCTTTCCGGACTCCAGTTCCTCACGGAGCTGCTCCCGTTTCCCTTCAGGGGCAACATTTTTATATACTGGTGCCACAGTGACCTGGGCCCCGGCCCCGCGCAGGGTTTCCGGAAGGATTTCACGTGCCTTTTCAGCCCGGGGAATCAGAACATTGCGTCCCTCCACTCCCTGGTCAAGCAGGGTCTCGGCCAGCCCCTCACCGGTAAACACCGCGGGAAGCAGATCAGCACGTACCCCATACTCAAGGAGGAGATCTGCCGTGGCCTTTCCAACGGCGGCGATTCCCGGTCCCTTCATGCTTCTGGCATCCATACCTTTTGCATAAAGGCGCTCAAAGAAATACTTCACTCCGTTCAGGGAGGTGAACAGGATCCAGTGGTACTCTTCAAGGCGTTCAAGTTCCTCATCAAGCACCTCATAGGAGTCAACATGTTCAATTTTAATGGTCGAGAATTCGAGACAGTTTCCACCATTTTCCTCAAGTCCTGCCATGAGATCAGAGGCCTGCTCCCTGGTGCGTGTCACCACAATACGTTTGCCAAAGAGCGGACGTTTCTCGAACCAGTCTATGGTCTTGCGGAGTTTTACCACTTCACCGACAATGATCAGGGCGGGCGGCTTGATTCCGGATTCACGCACAATATCGGTGATGGTCTCAAGGGTGCCCACAACAGAGCGCTGTTCCGGTGTTGATGCCCAGCGGACCACGGCAACGGGGGTCTCCGGATCACGCCCGTGGGCCACAAGGTTCTCCACTATTATGGGAAGATTTTTAATTCCCATATACACCACCAGAGTTCCGGCACCGGTGGCAAGTTTGGCCCAGTCTATATTGGAATCAGGCTTGGTGGGGTCCTCATGGCCGGTGAGAAAGGCAACAGAAGCCGTATATTCACGATGGGTAATGGGAATACCGGCATAGGTGGCAGCGGCTGTGGCCGAGGTAACGCCCGGCACCACTTCAAAATCAACGCCGGACTTTGACAGTACCTCCACCTCTTCGCCACCACGTCCGAAAATAAATGGATCCCCTCCCTTGAGGCGGACAACGTTCTTTCCGGTCTCAGCCCAGTTTACCAGCATCTGGTTAATCTCTTCCTGGGTATGGGTATGTTTTACTCCACCTTTTTTTCCGGCATAGATCAACTCAGCATCCTTGGGAACATGCTTCAGCAGTTTCGGGCTTGCAAGATAGTCGTAGACAACAACCTCTGCACGCTCAAGGAGGAATTTTCCTCTGACGGTGATTAGCCCCGGATCACCGGGACCGGCACCCACCAGATACACTTTACCGTTTCTTTTTTTACTCATAATGTTTCCAGCAGAGACAGCACATGTCTCTTTTATATAGAATTACGATCCATCCAATCAGCTTTCACTTCCAGAGCAGGGAGACTCCGCTCACCGAAGAGCCCAGGTTCCTTAAGCTCTCTCTTAAGCACTGCTTTTTAGCAGCTTTCGACCAATTCATCAAGTAGTGATGCTGCAAGAAGGGGGATCATCAACTCATGATGACCTATAATATTATAGCCGCGCCCGCCTGTAGCAGTGGGTCTGTTCACCACATTGGTGAGGGTCCGGTACTGTTTCATAAAGTCAAAATTTGCGGTGGTAAAATCATCCACCCGGTGGCCGAGATTTCTCACAAGGGTCAGCGCCTTGAGAAAAACCTCGGGTAACAAGACTGCAGATCCGATATTCAGATACGCACCTCCCTGCAGGCCCGAGACCTCTGAACAGAAGAGACGGAAATCGTGATGGGAGGTCTTCCCGATATCAGCGCCAGATGCGGACGGGTGGATATGAATAATATCCGTACCCATTGCAACATGCACAGTCACCGGAATGCCGAGCCGTGCGGCAGTGGCAAGCAGACTCTGGTCATTATGGGGAAAATCACGGGTGAGAAGATATTCTCCCACAGCCTGTCCCATGCCGATATCCTCCCTTGCACCAAGGGAGATTGCACCATTGAGCACCTCTCCTGTTTCCCTGGCAGCACCGAAGGCACCGTCACCAAGGACATCCCCAACCTCTTCCGACGTTGATCCGGCCATGGCAATCTCGGCATCATGGACAATGCAGGCACCGTTCATGGCAAGCCCGGTGATAATGGAACGCTCCATGAGATCAATGAGGATCGGATTGAGGCCGACCTTGATCACATGGGCACCCATGCCAACGATAATCGGCCTTCCCGCCCGATGGGCTTTGGCAAGGCGATGTATCAGTTCCGGGAAATCAAGCCCCAGAAGCTGATCCGGCAGTGACTGAAGAAAACTCCGTAAACTCGAGCCTTCCTTGAGGGGCGTGGCAAAATTATCCACATTCACTTTGGAATATCTGTCATGGAGGGAATAGGTCTTCAGACCATCAAATGTCAGGGGCTTAGTCTTCACCGAAGATCTCCCTTTCAACCAGTTCACAGAGCAGGTGTTCTATCCAGAGATGGACCTCCTGAATATGCTGGGTCTTTGCTGTCGGAACATTCAAACTGATATCGGCAATACGGCCAAGTTCACCGCCATCACCCGCAACTCCTCCGGTGAGCACTGCTGTCCGCATTCCTATTTCTTTGGCAACTTCAATACCCTTTATCACATTCACCGAAGCTCCCGATGTGGAGATTCCCAGTGCCAGATCCTCTTCACGGCCAATGGCCTGCATCTGTTTGGAAAAAATTTCATCAAAAGAAAAATCATTTCCAATGGAGGTGATGGTTGAAGTATCCGTGGTCAGGGCAATGGCTGCCAGTGGTTTTCTGTTAATGAGAAAACGGTTCACAAACTCCGCCGCCATATGCTGGGCATCAGCCGCACTGCCGCCGTTCCCGAATATCAGAATTTTCCCGCCCTGACGCAGGGTCATGACCATGAGGCAGGCAAGATCAATGAGCCCCTTGCGTGACTCCTCCACAAAGGCCTCTTTGGCCATAACTGAATTTATCAGCCCTTGAGAAACAATCTGTT
>JAMOMO010000397.1 GCA_027067035.1 Desulfobulbaceae bacterium | reverse complement strand
CCTCACAACCCCTGAACACGGGACGGTGACACTCTTCGGGACTGAGCTTCCATGCAACAGCCATGCAAGTGCAAAGGCACAGGAGCTGCATACTGCTTTCATCCCTGCAGATCGCCTGGAAGAGGCCCTTTTTACGGGAATCAGCCTCCAGGACCATTTCAGCCTGCGGGAAGAAGGTGCTCTGTTCTGGCGTTCCCGCAACAGCACACGAAAGCGTGCGGAAGAGGCCATAAACACCTTTTCCATTAAAGGAACTCCAGACGACCTGGCAGAAGATCTCTCCGGCGGCAACCAGCAGCGACTTCTTCTCTCACTGCTGAACCCCTCGTCACGTCTGATACTCCTGGAAAACCCCACCAGGGGGCTTGATATCCAGTCGGGCCAATGGATATGGCAGCACCTTCGGGATGAACTGAGCCCGAAAACCACCATCATCTTCTCTTCACCCGAGCTTGACGAGATTCTCCATTACAGCGACCGGATCATGGTCTTCCATGATGGCGAAATCGTCCTCGACAATGCAGTTAGCGACACCAGCCATGATGCCATTGCGGCTGCCATGACCGGTATGAAAAACAGTGTCCCATGAAAAAACTGAGTTTTGATATAGTGCTGGGCGGTCTCCTTGTCTTCGGTTTCACCTATCTGGTGTTACTGATTGCCGGTGCCCCTGTGCTTGACGCATTCAGACATATCTGGCTGGGTGCCTTCTCCTCCTCCATTAAAATCAGCCAGGTTCTCTCGGTCTGGGTACCACTGACCCTCTGTTCCTGCGGCCTGCTCTTCACCTTCAGGGCCAACCTCTGGAACATCGGTATTGAAGGACAGGTCACCATGGGTGCCATCGGTGCCATGGCTGTGCTGCGCATTCCCTTTATCGAGCACCCGTCTCTTGTTCTCACCCTTGCCTTTCTGGCATCCATGCTCTGTGGTGGAGCGTGGGGACTTTTTGCCGGATTCTTAAAGACACGCGGCGGGGTCCATGAGATATTCGGAGGCCTGGGCCTCAACTTTGTGTCACAGGGTTTTATTCTCTGGCTCATCTTCGGCCCCTGGAAACGGCCCGGCATCGCCTCCATGAGCGGTACCGAACTCCTGCCGCGTAAACTCTGGCTGGCAAGCCTGCCGGGATGGCGGGTGGCCAGTGCAGGAATCATCATTGCCGTCGCCGTCCTGATCCTCACCTGGCTCTTCCTTGAAAAAAGCCAACTCGGCCTCAAGCTGAAGGCCATAGGCCAGAATCCCAAAGCGGCACTGCTCTATGCAATTTCTCCGGAACGCTTCTACCTGCAGTCGATTTTCATTGCAGGCAGCTGTGCCGGTATTGCCGGATTCCTCCAGATATCAGGCGTGTATCACAGGCTTATTCCATCAATTTCCAGTGGCTATGGATACCTGGCTCTTTTACTGGTCATGCTTTCAGGGTACCGAATCATCCTTATCCCGATACTCGCCTTCTTCTTTGCAAGTCTCAATGTGGGGGCCATTCAGCTTCCCATTGTCCTGCAGCTTGACTCTGCACTCTCCGGCGTTATCCAGGGATGCTGTGTTCTGAGCGCACTCTTCATTCTCGGCATCAGACAGAGGAGGGCCCGGTCATGATCGGAGATCTCTCCCTGCCCATGCTCATAGCATCTGTACTGGCCGCCAGTGCGCCTCTCATCATCATTGCCCTTGGGGAAACCCTTGCTGAAAAGAGCGGTGTCATCAATCTCTCCCTCGACGGGGTGGTACTCTTTTCCGCCATGGCCGCTTTTGTGGTTGCCAAAGAAACCGACTCACTGCTGCTCGGTTTCTTTGCAGGAGGCTGTGCCGGAATGCTCACCGGAATCGTGGTTGGCTATTTCAGTATCTATCTGCATCTCTCTCAGGTTGCCGTGGGTTTTGCGCTGTCACTGCTCTGCCGTGATCTCGCCTATTTTCTCGGCAATCCCTACAGCCGTGTTCAGGGTCCCGCAATGCTCACCAGCAAACTTCCCTTCTTTGATGCTCTGCCCTCTTCACTGCAGATTATCCTGACCCAGCCACTCACGGTATGGTTTGCCCTGCTGCTGGTTGCTCTGATCTACTTCTTTTTCTCTTTCAGCAAGGCCGGACTCTGCCTTCGCTCCGTTGGAGAAAACCCGGCTGCTTCTTTTGCCCGCGGTCTGAATCCGGCAAAAATCCAGATGATGGCCGTTCTTGCCGGTGCGTTTCTGGTGGGAATCGGAGGAGCTGCCTACTCACTCTCCCTGAAGCCCGGATGGGGACGGCCGCAGGGAGCGGAAGGAATCGGCTGGATAGGACTGGCACTGGTAATCTTCGGGGGATGGAACCCCATACGGGTGGCTTTGGGAGCTGTCTTTTTCGCCTTTCTTCAGGTGAGTGGCATCGGACTGCAGGACCTTTTTCCGGGGGTACCATCCCAGGTCTTTCAGACAGCACCGTTTCCACTCATGATCTTCACCCTGATATTCATGCACTATTCAACAAGCAGAAGCCGCAAACAGGGTACCGGAAACAGACTGCAGCGTCTGGCAGGGAAACTCTTTATGTCACGGGCGCCAAGGGGACTGGGGCAGAGTTACAGGCAGGAATAGCTGACTCTGCGGAACACCTATACCCTGATGTCAATGGAGGGTTGAGGCGGGGAACCGGCCGGGGTCTGCACCACACTCTGAACAGACTGCCGGGGCAGTTGTGCCGTCTCCATTGACCTGGAAAGTGACTGTACGGTCCGGCTTATCAGATCTCCGGCCAGTTCCGGCTGCTGGTTGGCTGATTTCAGGATGGATTGTCCCGAAGACGATGTCATGGAAGAAATACCTGAGAGTGTCATAGCTTCACCCCGAAAGCCCCCTGCAAGGAAGCCCAGTGCCGTTAGAATATGTAACCGACAGACAGATAACCAGATGTCTGGTTACTGTCCGCCTCTTCTGTTTCAGTCAGTAAATGAAGGCCGTACATGGAGATTTTCATATCACCATCAACGCTAATCCGCGTATACTGAAGTCCGCCTTCTATAAACCAGGCAGGGGTCAGCTTATAGCTCCCGGACAGCTCCAGCATATAGGCATCCCCATCCATATCCCCTTCAGCCAGTCTCTTTCTCAGCAGATGATGGTCCTCGTCTTCGGCAGTAACCAGTGGAGAATATGCTACTCTACCGGCAAGGGTCAGGTCGGGACTGAGCTGAAATTCAGTCCCCAGAAGCAGATACGGCATACTGTAGGTCATCTTGTAGGTCGTGGTCACAGCTCCGGTCCCCACATACTCATAACCGGGAATGCCTGAAGGAGAATACTGATACAGCAGCTGCCCCTCATAGGAAAATTTCTGGTACTGATAGCCAACACCTGTATGGACGCTCCAGAACTTATGCTGCCAGAATGTCCACTCCACATCAAGGTCCAGGATAAAGGCCGAAAAATCGGATATGGCGGTTTTTGAATACACATCCAGCTGGCCCTGATCTGCTGCCGTAAACCAGTCCCGATCAGTCATCGCGTCATCGGGATCACTGATCTCGGTCTTCACAAGCACATTTACCCGCCATTTTTCTCCAATGGCCAGTCCCGTGGACAGTTTGACAAGCCAGACATCAAGGGGCCACTCAAGTTCACTTAACGGAAAATATCCCTGGGCAGTGCTTCCATCGGGATAACTGAAAGGGGCACCAATTGCATAGCTTGTATCACCGGTCATCCTTTCCGTTGCCACTTTGAGCGCAAAAATAGTGATTGTGGTATCTGCAGAGTTTTTTTCCCCCTGCGTCATGTCTGCAGGGTCGGCAGCCCCGGATCCCGACGCTGTCAAAAACACGCAAAAAGCCAGAACAATCCCCAGCATTCCGGCTTTTTTATTTCCTGCCTGACGACCCATGGCACTCTCCCTGTGATGATTCAACACAGTATCCTCTTTCCGCTACAAAAACGTGGCAACAGCTGCAACAGTGTGTTGAGTATATCAGATTTTCAGTACATAACAGCCCGTTTTTTTCCACTCTGTTCTCCTGTTTCACCCTGCTGGCGTCCACTGGCATTGCATCCGCCTCACTGGACACTCACGGCTCGAAGAATTATGGAAAAAGAAAAACAGCTATTGAAAAAAAACTGTAGCTCCTAGCATAGAAAAATTATTTTAAAAATTCAAAGACATATTGCCGATTGGCGGAAGGCCTGCTTTTTTTACTGTCACTCACGGAGGCGGACCTGCACAACACCCCGCACGGAATTACAACAGAAGAGGGCCGTGGCCCGCCTGATATCATTACTGTTCAGCACCTTCTCATGAAGTTGTGGAGCTGATTCAGAGAGTAATTTCGCACGCATGGTTCCGGCAAGGAGTCCGGAGGAGACGGGAGGTGTGTAATAGCGGCCATCCATGGCTGCTATCAGATTGGTGATACAGCCTTCAGTTATCTCATGGTGCTGGTTCTGAAAAATAACATCAAACAGAGATTCCTCACCTGCCCGTTCAAACTCCCTGTCAAAGAGTTCCCGCTGACTGGTCTTGTGGTAAAAAAGACAGGCCGAAGAATCAATTGTACAGGGGGAGAGGGCAATCTCCGGCAGGCCGTCGTGACAGGGGCCGGGATCCTGCGGGAGCGTCTGAAGCAGTGGCGGAGTCCATGGCTGTGAACTGCTTTCCACCACGCCGTCTTTTGCAAGTGTCAGACGAATCCGCAGGCAATCTGAAGCGGCACGATTCTCCTCCACCGCCTGATCAAGGGATGCCATGATCTCATCACGGACAAAGCTGAAACTGAAATAACGGGCAGAGTTTCTGAGACGCAGAAGGTGCTCATCAAGGAGAAAATATCCCCCTCGCGGCTCCCAGAACAGTGTCTCTATGAGGACAAAGGCAGGAGTTGCCTTTGTCAGAAAATCCGCCTTCAACAGACACTCCTGCCACTCCTGTTCAGCTCTGGAGTCATGAACAATGCCGGACCCGATCCCCATTTCACCTTTTCCTTCAGCCAGGCGGATGGTGCGGATGGGGACATTGAAGGCAGCCGTACCGTCAGGTGAAAAATAGCCGATTGCACCGGTATACACCCCCCTCGGGTGTTCTTCGAGTTCCCGGATAATCTCCATGGTACGGATCTTTGGCGCACCGGTGACGGAACCGCAGGGAAACAGGGCCTTCAGGACATCAATCATCGGCATCCTGCTCAGGACACCACCCTTGCCCGCAGCTGAAATGGTGGAGGTCATCTGCAGGACACTTTCATACTGCTCCACATCAAAAAGGGATTCCGTGACAACCGCAGTATCATCAAGCTGCCGGCAGAGACGGGCCAGGTCATTTCTGAGCAGATCGACAATCATCACATTTTCACTGCGGTTTTTCACATCCCCCTGCAGGCGCTCACAATGCTCGCGGTCCTGCTCCCAGGTCAGCCCTCTCTTCATTGTACCCTTCATGGGCCGGACACGTATCCGATCGGCATCGATCCGGAAAAACAGTTCCGGAGAAAGTGACAGGATATGTTCGCCGCCAAGGTGGATAATCGCTCCATATGCCACCGACTGGTTCCGTCGCAGACTCCTGTAGAAGGCCTCTGCGGATCCGGAAAAATCAAAGAGCAGCTTCAGGGTATAATTCACCTGGTAGGTATCACCGGCCGCGATGTACTTTTTGATCTTTGCAATGGCATTGAGATAGCTCTCCCTGTCCTGACTGAAGCTGATGCCCTCCACGGAAAAAGACGGCAGATCTCCGGAATCGGGAACAGCCGGAAAGCTGCTTTCACCGGTTCCATGATCATGGACGTGAACAAGGGGCTCATCAAAGACCCCGAAAGAGGCCAGAACCGTCCCGTTCTTCACCACCGGGGGCACAAGGGATTTCAGCCGGGGTTCCAGAAGATAGCCGAACTCATAGCTCATCCAGCCGGCAAGATAGGTCCCGGAGGCAAGATGCTGCTCAAGTTCTGCAATAAAGCCTGACGGACTATCCCCGGCCAGAAATTCCAGGCGATACCGCGGTCTGACGAAAAGATAGGAGTGCCTGTTTTCCTCACCACTCCGCGCAGTATCAAGAAAAACATACTCATCCCCATTCTCCAGAGTGGCCAGCAGGGAATCCAGTTGTTTTTGTTTCAATGGCTTCATGCACCCTCTTCTATCAATTCAAGGAGGAATTTCAACAAAAAACGTCACTTGATAAGGACACAGCTCTGTAATAAGGTTGCATTCAGCTTGCGCAGGAACAAAAAATATTCTATATTAGCTGCTTCTGCGTCACTATTTCTGTATCAGAGATTAAACAGGCTGCAGAGCTTCGATCTGTCAGCACTGTCATTACACACTTTTTTATCACCTGCATTTTACAAGGAGGCCCTATGCTAATTAAGGACTGGATGGCGACCACCATACTGACTGTGGACGCCAACACCTCGGTCATGCGAGCTGGAAGGACCATGAAAGACAACAATATCAGACGATTACCGGTTGTCTCTCAAGGAAAACTTGCAGGTATCATCACCGATCGTGATCTTAAAGAAGCTTCACCATCTTCAAAAACAGACATGGATCTTCACGAGATGTACTATCTTCTGTCTGAAATGAAGGTAAAAGATGTCATGACAGAGGCGCCCATTCGCCTCAGCCTTGAAGATACCCTGGAAAAAGCAGCCCTGGTGATGCTCAACGAGAAGATCTCAGGCCTTGTCATCGTCGATGAAGAGGAAAACCTGGTAGGTCTGCTTTCAGAATCTGACGTACTTCGCGGTTTCATCCACGCAACGGGGATCCAGGACGGTGCCTTCCAGATTGTCATGGACATGTCCGATGCCGGAGGATCAGTGTCACAGCTCATCGATGTCCTGCGCCAGAACCGCGCCAGGGTACTCTCCATCCTCACTTCCTTTGATGACGCTCCGGCAGGATCCAAACGGGTTTCTGTCCGCATCATGCCCTACAAC
>JAMOMO010000396.1 GCA_027067035.1 Desulfobulbaceae bacterium | reverse complement strand
CATGATGGCCGCAGGGTTTATCTGGATACTCCTTGCCATCACCTACAAACAGATGGGAATCCCCGCTGAAGAGGCCCATAATGCAATCATTCACAACATCACCGAATATGCAGAGCTGATGCTCTTTCTGCTTGCAGCAATGACCTACATCAACTCCATGGATGAGCGGAATGTGTTTCAGGCACTTCGTTCCTTTCTTGTTTCAAAGGGATTCTCACTTCGTATTGTCTTCTGGATCACCGGTTTTCTCGCCTTTATCATCTCCCCTGTTGCCGACAACCTGACCACAGCCCTGCTCATGGGTGCTGTTGTAATGGCAGTTGCAAAGGACAATAAAAAATTCATCGCCCTGGCCTGTATCAACATCGTTGTCGGTGCCAATGCCGGTGGTGCATTCTCCCCCTTTGGAGATATCACCACACTCATGGTCTGGCAGAAGGGACAGGCTGCCTTCGGCCAGTTTTTCCTTCTCTTTTTCCCGTCACTTATAAACTGGCTTATCCCTGCCACCATCATGAGCTTTTTTGTCTCAAAAGAGGTGCCGGAAGCCATGGAAGAGAAGATCTCCATGAAACTCGGTGCCAAGCGGATAATTTTCCTCTTTCTGCTCACCATTGTTACCGCCGTATCGTTTCACAACTTCCTTGACCTTCCACCTGCGGCAGGCATGATGCTGGGACTCTCCTACCTTGGATTTTTCTCCTATTTCATCAAAATGAAAGAGAAACGTTCCCTTGAATTTGACAATCCCCTTGGCATCTCAGATGTGAAACAGGATGACCCCTTTGACATCTTTCAGCGTGTTGCCCATGCGGAATGGGATACCCTGCTCTTCTTTTACGGGGTAATCCTCTGTGTTGGCGGTCTTTCCCAGTTTGGATACCTGGCCCTGGTCTCCCACCAGATGTATGTGGGACTCGGCGCAACCTACGCCAACGTGCTCGTTGGTATTCTCTCTGCCATTGTGGATAACATCCCGGTGATGTTTGCAGTTCTCACCATGGACCCCGCCATGCCCCTTGGCCAGTGGTTACTCGTCACCCTGACAGCAGGAGTCGGCGGCAGTCTCCTCTCCATCGGTTCTGCAGCAGGTGTTGCCCTCATGGGAACAGCACGCGGCACATACACTTTTGGAGCGCATCTGAAATGGGCCCCGGTTGTGGCCCTTGGATACGCAGCCAGTATCTTTGCCCATCTTTTTATTAACGCCAGTCTTTTTTAGGAGGCACATTATGGAATACAGCATACCAGCTGAAATCATGGGTGAGGCGGAAATGAACGGCCTCGGAATGAGCGAGGAGAGCATCGATAAGGTGATTAACACCGTGTCTCACTCCATCCAGCCAGACTCCGGAAAACAGCTGCCCGACCCCATTGATTTCCTCAAAGAGGTGATGAAAGAAAATGGACTTCGAAATAAAGATATGAAGATCTATATCGGAAGCTCAGGTAATGTCTGTTCCGTACTGAAACGTCATAAACCGCTTACCCTGCGGATGATCCGTAACCTGCATAAGTATCTCCATATTCCTGCAGAAATACTGATCCAGCCTTACGACTGTCATTAATATTCCCTCTGCCCTGCCAGGGGGGCGCCCAGCGCCCTCTGGCAGCAGATTTCCTTTACGGATAGTGCACAATGGGCTTTTTCTCAAAAAATGAAACCGCACCTGAAACCACCGATTTCACAGAATCACTGAGCTCCCGCCAGTTAAGGGACTTAAAAACCCGGACTGACAATACCGACCTCCCCCCCTATGTCGCCAGCCAGATACGGACAGAGCTTGAACGCCTTGAAAAAACCGATCCGGTTGCCGCTGAATTTTCCATTGCCGTAAACTACATAGAACTGCTCCTGGATCTTCCCTGGTTCAAGGAGACAAAGGACAACCTTGACCTGAAACGGGCCGAGTCCATTCTCAGCTCGCACCATTTCGGCCTTGAAGCCGTCAAGGAAAGGGTCCTGGAGTTTCTTGCCGCAAAAACCCTGAAGAGTCAGCAGCGTTCCAGGATCCTCATTGTGGACGATGAAGCGATCGCCTGTGAAAATCTGAGTCACTACTTTACAGCCCTGAAACACAGCGTGGCAATAGCCGGAAACGGCATAGAAGCTCTGGAGCAGATTGAAAAACATGACCATTTTGACATCATGATCACCGATCTCAAAATGGACAAAATGGATGGACTCACCCTCATAGATAAAGTGGCAAAAATTTCTCCTGAAACCAATGTAATAATGGTTACAGGCTATGCCACCGTGTCCAATGCCGTTGATGCCATGCGCAAAGGAGCAACCCACTATTTATCCAAACCGGTTCAGCTCGACAAACTCAAGGAAACCGTTGACGATATCCTCCATACCCAGAAGCGACTGCAGATCAGCGAGGGTCCGGTACTCTGTTTTTCAGGCCCCCCCGGTACCGGAAAGACATCCATCGGCCAATCCGTTGCCACATCACTGGGCCGTGAATTCATTCGCCTCTCCATGGCAGGACTGCGTGATGAGGCAGAGATCCGCGGGCACAGACGCACCTATGTCGGCGCCATGACAGGACGGATCATCAGCGAGATCAAACGGGCAGGAGTCACCAACCCCTGTTTCATGCTCGACGAGATTGATAAAATCGGACAGGATTTCCGGGGTGACCCGGCATCCGTCCTCCTTGAAGTCCTTGACCCGGAGCAGAACAGGACCTTTGTGGATCACTACATGGATATTCCCTTTGACCTCTCCGGAGTCCTGTTCATCGCCACAGCCAACGACATCAGCAAACTCCCCGGCCCCCTGCTCGACAGGCTTGAGGTAATAGAGTTTTCCAGCTATTCTTTTCAGGAAAAACAGCTCATTGCCAGAAAATATCTCCTGCCAAAGCAGCTCTCCTCCCATGGACTCGCTGAAATAAAACCGGAAATCACCGATGGGGCACTTGGCAAACTGATAACCGAGTATACCAGGGAATCGGGAGTACGCGGTCTGAACAGAATTATAGGCACTGTCTGCCGTAAACTTGCCCTGCGGATACTGCAGAATGAGAAAGAGGACTCTCTCCCGGTGATTGACAAAGAACAGATAACACCCATGCTCGGGCCAAGAAAATATCGTCAGGAAGCCGCTGAGGGAAAAGACAAACCCGGAGTGGTAACTGCCCTTGTATGGACTCAGTTTGGTGGCGAGATTATGTTTATAGAAGCCCTTGTGATGCGCGGCAATACCAATCTGATTCTCACCGGTTCCCTTGGTGAAGTCCTGCGTGAATCGGCCCAGACCGCTCTCTCCTATATCAGGAGCAGTGCCGGAGATCTCGGCATAGCACCTGATTTTTACGATCACTCAGACATTCACATCCATCTGCCTGCAGGTGCTGTTTCAAAAGACGGGCCGTCAGCCGGAGTTGCCATGGGCATTGCCCTGGTCTCTCTTCTCACAGACCGCCCCGTCCATCGTAACGTGGCCGTCACCGGAGAGATGACCCTCACCGGTCAGATCCTTGCAGTGGGAGGGATCCGGGAAAAACTCCTTGCCGCAGTACGAACCGGCTGTACAAAGGCGGTTCTCCCTGCCAAAAACCGGGAAGACGTGGCTTCCCTCAGTGAGGACGTGACGGCACACCTGGAAATTGTCTACGTTGACAACCTGAATGAGGCGATGCCGCATTTGATGGATTAGGGCGGAAGCCGGTCGCTCCGTCCGACACAACAGCTTTTGTTTCAAGCAGTTAACTCGTGCTGTTGCATTCTGTTACGTAGTTACAGCGTGCAACACCCCCTCTGCAACAGCCCCCCGCAAAATCTATTTACCATTCAATTTCAACACGTTAAGACAAACACAGTGGAACCTGGAACAGATTTCTCCCGTCTCCTGTAACGAATAATCGTTTCAGCCTGCAACATTCGCCTGTCCCCACCCCTCACGGCCCACATCATCTCCTGCCAGAAAACACCACATCACACTGGTATCACATCAAAATTCAATACAAAGAACATTCTGGCACAGACAATGCAACAAAAGGTACAGAAATCACGAAGAGTTTTTTACATACAGTCAAACAAGCAAGGAGAACATCATGGGATTTGCAAACTGGTTCGGAAAGAAAAAAAATAAAGACGTAAACGTTGAAAAGGTAAAAACAGAGTCCGTTGATATGGGTGCAATGGCAGCAGGCAACCCGTCCGATGCAGCCGGTGCCCTTGCCCGGATGCTGGATCAGCAGAATGCTCCCACCAAGGTCCTCATGGTTCAGGATGGAGAGTACATGCAGCAGGTCACCGACTATGCCATGAAAATGGCCCAGCGCCTTGACTGTGACATCATTGCCCTTGATGTCACCGAGCGTCCTCTGCAGTTTTCCGGCGACCGTAAGGCGCGCGAAACAACCCGTTTCCTTGAAATGGCCAAAAGCAATGCTGAGAAATTCAGCACCATGGCCCAGGCCCAGGGTATCAAAGTGAAGCACATTGTTGAGATCGGTGCCCCGGAAGAGGTGATTGCAAATGTCAGTGCATCCGACCCGGGTATCCGCTACGTCCTGAGCAAGCCAGAGAGCGACGCAGTGGAAGCAGGCCAGGAACGCACCCACGTACCGGTTTTCGACCTGCACTGTTCAAGACTGTAATAGAACCTTTTCATCTCAGACCCATTGAACGAGGTACATCATGGAACCCGCAACAATTTTTGCAGCTGCAGTTGCTTTAATCGGAGCTATTCATATCCTCTCCAACGTTGCCAAACTTTTCGGCAACGGGATATACGACCGGGGAAACAGACAGGCTAAACGGGAAGACTGGTACTGCTTTTTCCAGCCCTCAGACCTTCTTGGAGAAGAGTTGGGTAAAGGTGATGTAAGCACCACCAGCCATCCCGGCATCAGCGATACAGACCGCCTCGAACAGCGTCGCCGCCAGCAGGCCGGTCGACCTCGTCTCCACGCTTGATTTCCCCTCTCATCTCTGTTATTTATTCTTCGCAGAGCATAGAGAACACCAAAAAGCAACTTCCCGAATCCGGGAGTTGCTTTTTCGTGTTTTGCGAAGAACTCTTAACCATTCTGTCTTTTACGGTGGTACCATTCCACTGCCAAAGATACAGAATCCCCCTGTTTAAAGGAAGATTGTCCCATGGATCTCCTGATTTACGGCGCCACCGAACTTGGATATATGGTTGCGGTTCGCCTCTACCAGAAGCACAGTATCACCATAATTGACGACCTCGAAAAGCTTCCAGACAGATTCAATACCCTGGACATCAGTTTCGTTTCCGGAAGTGGCGCAGACGTGGACGCCCTGGAACAGACCAATCTTGAAAACTGCTCCCTCTTTATTGCCTGTTCGGGTCTTGACGAGGCAAATATTGTCGCCTGCTGGACCGTTAAAAAAATCGTGGATATTGAAACAATCTGTTTTATCCGCACCATGGAACTCTATCGCAACCTCGTATCTCCCAACCAGAATCGCTATCACACCAGGTATGATATTGACACTGTCATCTGGCCTGAACAGCTCCTCACCCAGGACATCTTTCGCATCATCTCAGTTCCAGATGCCATTGACGTTGAATACTTTGCTGAAGGACGAGTCAAATTATTTGAGTATCGCATCAAAGAAGACTCCACCCTGCGCGACACCAGAGTCATGGACTGTTCATTTCCCCCGGACGTCCTTATTGTCGGAATTACCCGTGATCACAACCTGTTCATACCGGACGGATCAACACTTATCGAGGTTGACGACAAGGTTATCTTCATGGGGACCGGACCTGCGCTCGACAATCTCGCCGCATCCATCTTCCAGTCCGGAAATGATATCAGAACTGCTGTCCTCATTGGTGGTGGCAGTGTCGGATTCATGCTTGCCAGACAACTTGAGCAGTCGGGTATCCGGGTAAAACTCATCGAAAGTGACAAGGAACGCTGCGGCTTTCTTGCAGATAACCTGCAAAACAGTCTTATCCTCCATGGTGACGGCACCGACCTTGTCCTCCTTGAAGAGGAATCCGTGGGAGATGCTGATGTTATTGTCTGCATAACCAACAACGACGAAAAAAACCTCCTCTGCTCCCTGCTGATCAAGCAATCCGGTTCTGCAAAACGCATCATCACCAGAGTCAACAACGGCAGTACCGCCCGGCTCTTTGAGAAGGTGGGAATCGATGTTGTGGTTTCCCCCCGGGAATCCGCCCTTACCGAGCTGCTCAACCGGGTACAGGCACGGGATGTGAATATCCTTGCTCTGGTGGAAGGCGGCCAGGGTGAAGTGCTGCGGCTTACTCTGCCGGACACTTTTGTCAAAACACGGGTTATGGACCTGCAGTTTGAGGTACAGGCCATCATCGGGGTGGTAAAACGAGGGCGTAATATCCTTATCCCCAATGGCATGACAATGCTGCAGCCGGGCGATCAGCTGAAAATATTTACCATGGCAGAAGACGCCGAGGCTGTCAAAACACTCTTTGCCCCATGAAGCTGAGTAATATTCTGAACAGCCTGGGTCTCATCCTGGTCGCCTTCGGCACCATAATGCTGTCCCCCATCATCGTCGCCCTGATTGAACAGGAATACAGCTCCATCCCGCCCTTTATCATCGCCGCCACCATATCCGTGGCCCTTGGTCTCAGCTTCCGGAAGTACGGAGGGTTTTCCCGAAATTTTGACGATCTCAAACGTAACGAAGGTATCCTTATCGTGGTGCTCACCTGGATTGTCACCGCTGCCATGGGTGCCATCCCCTATCTCTTCTATGGTCTCTCCCCCGTTGACGCCTATTTTGAATCTGTTTCAGGAATCACCACCACCGGGGCCACCATCCTCAGCGATTTTTCGATCTACCCGAAAGATTTCTTTTTCTGGCGCAGCCTCACACAGTGGCTGGGTGGTATGGGAATCATTGTCCTCTTTGTGGCGATTCTGCCGCAATTTGCCATT
>JAMOMO010000395.1 GCA_027067035.1 Desulfobulbaceae bacterium | reverse complement strand
TTTCCCACTGCCGGGCATCCTTTTTCTCTGGATCCGGATCATCAGGATGTGGCCGACCGGCTGCTGTTGACTGATCATGTGCGATACCACGGGGATGAGGTGGCCATTGTGGTTGCCCGTGACCTCCTCAGTGCTGAAAAGGGTGCAGAGGCCGTGGCAGTGGAGTATGAGGAGCTGCCGGCATGCGTTACTTCCGAGGCTGCCATGGCGGCATCGGCACCGGCAATCCATGAGGGTGGAAATATTATCAAGGCCACCAGCTTTGAGATGGGTGGTCAGCTTGATGAGGCGCAAAAAGAGGCGGATACGGTTGTGGATGGTAAATTTACCACCCCCATCATCCTTCACTGTCATCTGGAAAACCACACGGCCTTTGCCTATATGGATGATAACGATCATCTGGTCATTGTCAGCTCGACTCAGATTCCCCATATCTGTCGGCGCATTGTGGGTCAGGCCCTGGACATGCCCTGGTCAAAGATCCGGGTAATAAAACCGTATATCGGCGGTGGTTTCGGAAATAAGCAGGACGTTGTTCTGGAGCCCATGGTTGCCTTTCTCACAACAAAGCTGGGCGGCAGGCCGGTGAAGCTGGAACTGGAACGGGAGGAAGGCCTTGTGGCCACCAGAACCCGTCATTCCCAGACGGTAACGGCCCGTGCCGGAGCCGACAGTGACGGTGTGCTGAAGTTCCTGGATCTTGATGTTATCTCAAATACCGGCGCCTATGCCTCCCACGGTCATTCCATCCCCATGGCCGCGGGCTCCAAATCCTGTAACCTCTATCCAAAGGCCGTGACCCGATTTTCCGCCACAACCCACTATGCCAATATTCCCGCGGCGGGTGCCATGCGTGCCTATGGTTCACCCCAGCTCTTTTTCGGGCTTGAAGGGGTGATTGAGGAGCTTGCCCGGAAGATAAATATGGATTCCGTGGATTTCCGGATTAAGAACTCGGCCCGTCCCGGTGACATCATCTCAAAAACAGGTGAGCTGGAACATTCGGTCGCCATGGTGGAATGCCTTGAAAAGGGCCGTGAGGCCATTGGCTGGGATGCAAAGAAGGAACAGTACAGGGATCAGAAGGGACCGCTGCTGCGGGGGCTCGGTGTGGCATCTTTCAGTTACGGTTCCGGGACCTATCCCGCCTGTGTGGAGATCGCCGGGTGTCGGCTTGTGCTGAATCAGGATGGAACAGTGCACATGCAGATCGGTGCCACCGAGATCGGTCAGGGGTCTGATACTGCTCTGGCGCAGATGGCGGCAGAAACCCTGGGGATTGACTATGACGCTCTCCATGTGGTCTCCGAGCAGGATACGGATGTCACCCCCTTTGACCCTGGGGCGTATGCCTCGCGTCAGACCTATGTGGCGGCACCTGCGGTGCATCAGGCGGCTCTGAAGCTCAAAGAACGAATTCTGAAGCACTGTCAGATGATGACCGGAGACTATTGCGGAGACCTTGATCTGGCCAATGGCAGGATTGTCAGAAAGGCTGATCCCGGGCAGCAGCTGATGGAGCTCACGGAGCTGGCGCTTGACAGCTATTATCATAAGGAGCGGGGTGGTCAGCTCACGGCTGAGGTCTCTGCAAAGACCTGCACCAATGCACCGAGTTACGGCTGTACCTTTGTTGATCTGGAGGTTGATGTTGAGATGTGCAGTGTCTCCATCAGGGAGATCATCAATGTCCATGATGCCGGTACCATCATCCATCCCCTGGCTGCAGAGGGGCAGGTCCATGGTGGAATGGCCATGGGTGTGGGTATGGCGCTTTTTGAGGAGCTGCTGATTGATCCTGAAAGCGGCTGGATCTATAACGGCAATCTGCTGGATTACAAGATTCCCACCAGTGTGGATATTCCGGAGCTTAGAGGTATTTTTGTGGAGAGCTTTGATCCCACAAGTCCTTATGGTAATAAATCGCTGGGAGAACCGCCGGTGATATCGCCGGGTCCAGCCATTCGTAATGCTATATGGGATGCAACCGGAGTGAAGATTAATGAGATGCCCATGACACCGAAAGTTCTGTTCCGGCATTTCAAAGAAGCAGGCCTTATCTGAGAGAGTAAAACATGTTTCCAATACAAAAATATCACTATGCAGAGAGTGTGGCCGACGCGGTACAGGCCCTTGCTGCGGATGAAAAGGCAAGGATTATCGCAGGGGGCACCGATGTTCTGGTGCGTCTCCATGGCGGTAACAGTGACTATGGCAATCTGGTTGACGTGAACGGTCTGGCTGAACTGAAAGAGATCAGCAGGGATGGCAACGGCAATATTTTTATCGGCGCCCTGGCCACCTGCAGCGAAATAATAGAGCATGAGCTCATCAGGAAATATACTCCGATGATTGCCGAATCACTGAATACCATAGGCGGTCCCCAGGTTCGCAACTGTGCCACCATGGGGGGCAATATCTGTAACGGCGCGGTGAGTGCCGACAGTGCCTGTGCTGCCCTGGTCTATGAGCTTGATCTTGTCATAGAGGGTGTAAACGGAGAGCGTATCGATTCCATCAACGGTTTTCACACCGGCCCCGGCCGGACTTCCCTGCAGCGGGGTGACATACTGAAGGCCTTTCGGGTCCGTCCTGAAAATTATGAAGGTTTTCAGGCCTCTTATCAAAAGTATGCCATGCGCGGTGCCATGGATATTGCCACCATCGGCTGCGGTGTTGCCCTGAAGATGGATGGAGACCGGATCTCGGAGCCGAAGCTGGCCTTCACCGTGGCGGCGCCTACGCCCATTCGCTGCAGCAGTGCTGAAGAGGCTGTGGCGGGCAGGGCTCTCACGGAAGAGACCGTGGAGGCCATGACCAGGGCCTTGCTGGAGGATGTGCGTCCCAGGGAATCGTGGCGGGCCGGAAAGGAATTTCGTCTCCATATCATAAAAACACTGGCAGCAAAAGGGCTTCGCATGGCCGTTGCACGGGAGGGAGGCAGTGATGCATAGCATGAAGCTTGAATTGAGGATTAACTCCAGGGCCTATGAACTGGATGTGGATGTGCGCAAGTCACTCATGGATCTGCTCAGGGAACTGGGCTACACCGGGGTCAAACATGGCTGTGGTGTGGGTGAGTGTGGTGCCTGCACAGTGCTTGTTGACGATATTGCAGTTGACTCCTGTCTCTATCTGGCAGTATGGGCCAGGGGGAAAAATATACGAACCGTTGAAGGGGAGTGCAGGGACGGAAAGCTCTCTGCTGTTCAGGAGGCCTATGTGGAAGAGGGTGCGGTGCAGTGTGGTTTCTGTACCCCCGGTCTTATTATGACCAGTACCGCCTTTCTTGAAAAAAATGGAGATGCAGAGCTCAGCCGGGAAGATATCAAACGGGGACACGCCGGGAATCTCTGTCGCTGCACCGGATACCAGACCATCATCAATGCCGTTGAAACTGCCAGTAAAAAATGAGGGATGAGGAACAGTCCATAATGGCGGTCAGAGGCCGTTTTCTTGATTTCAGCAGGCCGGCTGCAACTGCAGCTGAGATGAAAGAGTGTGCACGTTTTCTTGAAGACGGCCTCATGCTGGTGAAAGATGGTCATATTGAATGGTTTGGTGACTGGACCGGAGGACAGGGGCAGCTTCCAGCAGATGTGCCGGTCCATGATCATCGTTCAGGACTGATCGTACCGGGATTTATTGACTCTCATATCCACTTTCCCCAGGCCGAAATCATCGGTGCCTACGGGGAACAGCTTCTGGAGTGGCTGAACAACTATGCCTTCCCCGCTGAAATGCAGTATCAGGATCCTGCCTATGCCGGGAAAATGGCAGATTTTTTCATCAATGAGCTGCTGAAAAACGGCACCACCACTGCAGCTGTCTTCTGCACGGTGCATCCGGAGTCCGTTGATGCCCTGTTCACTGCTGCGGCAGACATAAATATGCGCATCATTGCAGGCAAGGTGATGATGGACAGACATGCACCCCCGGAGCTTCTTGATACTCCGGAGTCAAGCTACCGGGAGAGCCGCGCACTCATCGAAAAATACCATGGTCGCGGTCGACTGCATTATGCGGTAACACCACGTTTTGCTCCCACCTCCACAGCGGAGCAGCTGAAGGTGGCCGGACAGCTCCTGCAGGAGTATCCGGATCTTTACCTGCAGACCCATCTTTCGGAAAATGAGGCGGAGATCAAATGGGTGCAGGAGCTTTTTCCCGATCAGAAAAATTATCTCGATGTCTATAAACAGTTCGGCCTCACCGGGCCCCGTTCCCTCTTTGCCCACTGCGTTCACCTGGAAGAAGCGGAGTGGGAGGAGCTTCGCGGTTCCGCTTCCGTGATCGCCTTCTGTCCCACATCAAATCTTTTTCTGGGCAGCGGGCTCTTTGATATGGGCCGTGCCCGTGACATGAAGGTGAAGGTGGCCATGGCCAGTGATGTGGGTGGCGGGACATCGTTTTCCATGCTTGCGACTCTGGCTGAAGCCTATAAGATTCTGCAGCTTCAGGGCCAGAGCTTCTCTGCTTATGAAGCGCTCTACTCCGCGACACGTGGCGGGGCAGAGGCACTTTCACTGGATCACCTGATCGGGAGTTTCGGTGTGGGCAAGGAGGCGGATTTTGTGGTGCTTGATCCAGAGGCCACAGCCATACAGGCAAAACGTCTTGAAAAATCACAGGGTGTTGACGACATGCTGTTCAGTCTCATTATTCTTGGTGATGACAGAAGCATTTCGCACACCTATGTGGATGGCCGTCTGGTACATCAGCGGGCGGCACAACAACAGGAAGAACTATGAGTGAGACTCCACGACTGCAGCTTCAGGGGATGACCAAGATATATCCATCCGTCATTGCCAATGATTCCATTGATATGAGCATAGCCCCCGGTGAGATACATGCGGTGCTCGGTGAAAACGGGGCAGGAAAAAGTACCCTGATGAAGGCGATCTACGGAGTGGTAGAACCGGACCGGGGCAAGATACTCTGGAACGGGGAAGAGGTCAGCATTCAGAATCCTGCCCACGCCAGGCGGCTTGGGATCGGTATGGTTTTTCAGCATTTTTCACTCTTTGAAACTCTGACGGTTACTGAAAATATTGCCCTTGCCATGGATGACTATACGAGTATGGAATCCCTTGCCGATCGCATCAGTGAGGTTTCAGAGGAGTATGGGCTCCCCCTTGACCCGGGCCGGCTTGTCCATTCGCTCTCCGTCGGTCTGCGGCAGCGTGTTGAGATTATCCGCTGTCTGCTGCAGCAGCCGAAGCTCCTGATCATGGATGAACCCACCTCCGTGTTAACTCCCCAGGCCGTACTCAAAATGTTTGAAACCCTGCGGCGTCTTGCCGATGAGGGCTGCTCCATTCTCTATATCAGTCACAAACTTGATGAAATAATGGAACTCTGCCACAGTGCCACCATCATTCGGGGGGGCAAGGTCACAGGATATGCCGTTCCGGCAGATGAGTCGGCCACATCACTTGCCAAGATGATGATAGGCAAGGATCTTCCTCTCTGTTCCAGGGAGCGGCCGCTTCTGGAAGGAGACGAGCGTCTCGGGGTGAAGGAACTCTCCAGGAGTTCAGCGGATCAGTTCGGAACGGATCTGCAGTCCGTGAGCTTTTCGGTGAACGGCGGTGAAATTCTGGGGATCGCCGGAATATCCGGCAACGGTCAGCAGGAGCTTCTCTATGCCCTCAGCGGGGAGCGGCCCTCTGCTGACAATGACTCCATCTCCATCTGCGGAACGGCTGCCGGGCATCTGAATCCCGATGAACGGCGCGAGCTGGGCCTGGGTTTTGTACCTGAGGAGCGTCTTGGAAGAGGTGCGGTTCCCGGAATGTCACTGACCTACAATGCCATTCTCACTGCCCATCGTCAGGGCATGGTCAGGCGGGGGCTTCTGCAGTTCAATAAAGCCGCTGAGTTTGCAGAAAAGTGTATTGCCGATTTCCAGGTGAAGTGCGGCTCGAAGGATGATCCCATCACCAGCCTTTCCGGCGGTAACGTGCAGAAGTTCATCACCGGCCGCGAGATCCAGCAGGCACCCCGGCTGCTCATTGTGTCGCAACCCACCTGGGGAGTGGATATCGGTGCCGCCAACATCATTCGCCAGTCCATGATTGACCTTCGTAACAATGGTTCGGCAGTCCTTGTGGTGTCGGAGGAACTTGACGAGCTCTTTGAGATATGTGACCGCCTCATAGTCATTGCAGAGGGGTGTGTCTCCCCCTCTGTCAGGGTGGATGAAAGCAGCAAGGAAGAGATCGGGCTCTGGATGAGCGGAATGTTTCCGGGTGGTCCCGCTGAAGGCACAAAGAATGATTCACTCCACACTCAGGAAAGCCATGTTTGTTAGAATAGAACCGCGGCCGGAGCCGTCAAAAATAATGAAGTACCTGTCTCCTCTGATAGCAGCAGTACTGATGCTCGTCAGTGGACTCATCATCTTTACCCTGCTCGGAAAGAACCCCGTGGAGGCCTTTCATGCGTTTTTTGTGGAGCCGATTAATGATTTCTACGGCATCGGCGAGCTGCTGATCAAGGCCTCGCCCCTCATGCTGATCGGTACTGGTCTGTCGGTGGGTTTCCGGGCCAGTATCTGGAATATCGGCGCCGAAGGACAGCTTGCCATCGGGGCCATCTTCGGCGGCTATATCGCCATTGTCTTCAATGACAGCAGCGGTTTTTTTATCCTGCCGCTGATGATAGCGGCAGGTGCCCTCGGAGGTGTGCTCTGGGCAGCCATTCCCGCATTCTTACGGACCGTGTTTAATGCCAATGAGATTCTGGTTACCCTGATGCTCAACTATGTGGCCGTACTGCTGCTGGCTCTTCTTGTTCATGGTCCGCTGCGTGATCCCAACGGATACGGTTTCCCGCAGTCGGTTCTCTTCTCAGACTCTGCAATCCTTCCGGTACTTGTTGAGGGAACCCGGCTTCATCTGGGTGTCTTTCTTGCCCTGGGCGGAGTGATTGCCGGCTGGATATTTCTGCAGAAGAGCTTCACCGGCTATCAGATT
>JAMOMO010000394.1 GCA_027067035.1 Desulfobulbaceae bacterium | reverse complement strand
AGAAGGTGACACCGTAGCTGTTGGTTCTGATGATCAGTATGGTGGATATGCCGAGTGGAACGCAACCTTTGGTTCAGTAACTCCCACCCTGCGTGTTGGTTACACCATGGACGGTTTCACAGCTGATCAGACCTTTGGCTGGTTGATGATCGGTGGTGATGTACCTACCTCTAACATCACTCGTGTCGGTCTTGGCGGAGACACCATCTTTGTTGGTGCAAGCTCCAAGTTCCAGGCTTCCGAGAAACTGAGCTTTACCGGTAACCTTGTCTTCATGGATATCGATGACGACGGTACTGCAGTATATGGCGAGAATCCTGTTGAGGTTTCTGGTCAGGCTAAATACCAGGTTGGTAAAGGCGTTGCCCTTCTTGCCAGAGCTGGTTACCTTGCCAGTGATGGTGACCTCGTAGATGATGCTTTCTCTGCTTACGGAGAGATGGAAGTAAGCTTCTAAGAAGTTACTGCTCACACTACGTAGTGATCTGAAAAAACGGGCTCTGGTATTCCAGAGTCCGTTTTTTTTTGCCTCTCATCTTTTCCCCCCAGCCTCCCTCTTGTCCTCATCATCAGAACATAATCGCTGGATTATATTTTTTGTGGTTGCCCTTGGTGTCTTTCTGTCTACCATGGACAGCTCCATGATCAACGTGGCACTTCCCTCCATAATGCGGAGTTTCGGAACCACTCTTCCCCAAACGGAATGGGTTGTGTTGATTTATCTGCTCACCATTACCGCATCACTGCTTTTCTGGGGCAGGGTTGCTGACAGGACGGGTCTTGGAATAGTCTATCTTTCCGGAATGCTGATTTTCTCAGGGGGATCTGTAAGCTGTTATCTTTCCGGAACCCTTGTTCAGCTCATCTGTTTTCGTTTTGTCCAGGCCATGGGAGCATCCATGATGATGGCGACGGGACCTGCCATTATCAAAATGATATTTCCCGTCAATCAGCTGGGGAAGGCATTGGGGCTCATTGGTGTTGCAACCTCAATTGGACTCATGGCAGGCCCGGTGATCTCCGGTATACTCATCCACAACTATTCCTGGCGTGAGATTTTTCTGGTGACTGTTCCGGTCAGTCTTGCGGGGGCAGTTGTCTGTACGCTCTCCATGAAGCCGTTTTCGGAAACCAGGAAAAAGCATCAGCGCGTTGCATTCGACTGGGCAGGTCTGTTGTGCTGGACGGGATTTATTAGCATGATTGTCCTGCTTTCCACAAATCACAGCCTGACGCTGGATGCGATGGTTCTGGGGCAACTCTTCAGCCTGCTGGTGTTTTTTGTTCTTCTGGTCAAGGTGGAGTTCGGCCGGACAGCGCCGCTTTTTCCACTGTCCCTGTTTCGAAACAGGTCCTACAGCATAGCGATGTTTTGTGCAGCGCTGTCGTTTAGTGTCCTGTTTGTTGTTCTTATTCTTATGCCGTTTTATCTTGAGTATGTCCTCGGGCTCTCCTCCCAGGATGTTGGTTTTGTGATGATGGCGGTCCCGCTTTCTGTTTTTATTGTCTCTCCGCTTTCCGGCTATCTTTACGATCGCATAGGGGCACGTTTTCTGACAACCGGCGGGTTGAGCATCTCGGCTGCCGCCCTTTTTCTGCTCTGTTTTGTGTCATCTGAAAGTCAGGCCCTTGATGTTGCGTGGCGTCTGACCCTCCTCGGCTTCGGGCAGGCGCTCTTTCTGTCACCCAACAGTGCCACTGTTCTTAAAAATGTTTCACCGGAACACACGGGAGTCAGTTCAGGTATGCTGGCTACTTCAAGAAATTTAGGAATGCTCTTCGGGGTCTCTCTGGCGGGTCTGCTCTTTGCGGTAATCTTTTCAAAAGTGAGTGGAGGTCTGGATTTGAAACAGTATAATCCGGCCCAGGTTGATAACTTCATGTTTTCCCTGCAGGCGACATTTACCATTACGGCAGTCCTGTCCGTTGGGGGCGCGGTTTTGTCAGCATTGAGGGTGGAACAGTATCAGGATAATCAACCCGGTTGACTCTCTGTTGCAGCGGGGAGAGTGATTGTTGCCCTCATGCCGTCACTTTCACCCTGCTCGAGTGAGAAACTCCCCTGGTGTTCCTGTACAATTCTTTCAACCAGCGTGAGTCCCATCCCGGTTCCATATGTCTTTGTGGTGAAGAAGGGGTCTGCAACCCGGTCGAGGTTTGCCGCGGGTATTCCACTGCCGGTATCTTCAACGGTGATGATGATATGTGACTCTTCCCGGGTACAGCGTATTGTTAAAATACCTCCCATGGTCATGGCCTCGATCCCGTTGCGGATGAGGTGAAGAAGCATCTGACGAATCATCTTCTGGTCGATGTAGAGCTCAGGGTCCGGTGCAGGGAGATCCAGCTGATAGAAGATGGACTGTTTTTTCATTGAACCGTAAAAAAGCATGACACTTTTACGGATGAGAGGATAGAGCGGCTGGATAGATTTCTGTAAGTCCTCTTCACCCACAAAATTGAAGAGATCGTTCAGGGTGGCCTCAATACGTGTGGCTTCCATGCTCATCATATCAAGGAATTTCTGTTTCTCTTCATCCTCATTCTTTCGGGAGAGCAGGCGGGCTATTCCTCCAATTGAAGTGATCGGGTTACGGATGGCGTGAACAAGCTGGGCGGACATGTGACCAAGAGCTGAATATCGCTCTGCATCAATGAGAAGATCTTTGTTTTTTTCCAGTTCATGTGTTACCTCTTCCAGTTCCGTGATCTTGTTTTGCATATCTTTGTAGAGATGGCTGTGCTCTATTGCGAGACTGGCCTGATTTGCAAATATTTCCAGAGAATTGATGTCATCCATTGAAATGGGATGGGCTGTAACAAAGTTGTCAGCAATGATCACGCCAAGTGATTTATTGGGAGAGAAAAGAGGGGTGATGATGAAATTGTTTTCCTGCAGGATATCGAGGAGCTGACTGGATACGGGTTCTGTTTCTGAAAGACCGTTCTGGACATGGATACTTTGCCGTGAAGAACAGGCCCGGATGAGGACATGACCATGGTCGTCGGCCGGGATGTTGAGGCTCTGGATGATGGCATTCAGTTCAGTATCGTGATCGAGACAGGATTGCTTCACATTGTTGAGTATGTCAGTAAGGTGAAGATTGTTTTTCTTGATCTCATCCCATACACGTCCTGCTTCAGCCCTGCAGGGAGGACCTATGGCCATTTTTCCCTGAAGTTCTGAATTGTCTCTGTTGAACAGGAGAAGAAAGGCTCTGTTAAACTTCAAGCCCTCTTCTGCAGTAATACCCACAAGAATGGATTGCAGTACACTGTTGAGTTCAATGCTGTTGAGATAGGCACTGTTCATCTTCAGGTTGAGCTGATGGAGAAATTGGGTCCGGAAATTTGTGAGTTCAAGTTGTTTCTGGTAGCGGCGGTTATCCAGGACCAGCCGTCGTTTCTGCAGGGTTCTCCGAATGGAGAGACTGAACTCATCAAGGGTGACGGGTTTTGCCAGGTAATCATCGGCTCCCTGACGCAGGCAGCTGAGGGCCACTTTAAGGTCAGTTGTGCCGGTGAGCATGATGATACTGATATCGGGATAGTGCTTTACAACATCTTTTAAAATCTCCGTTCCATCAGAATCGGGCAGGCCGATGTCGAGCAGTATCAGGGCAACGTTTTCTCTCTGCAGGATAAGATAGAGTTCTGCAGCTGTGGATGCGGTGTGAACGGTGAAGCCCTTGCTGCTGAGGAGATTCTCGAAAATGAGAACAATCTCTTTTGAGTCGTCAACGATTACAATGGATTCGCCGGGATCAAGGTAGTTGTTCGATGGTGTTGAGTCGTCATCTATGACTGTTACGGGAGGATCAACCATGGGAACCATATCGGCTAAACTGAGGTTGA
This sequence comes from Desulfobulbaceae bacterium, assembly GCA_027067035.1. Classification (GTDB taxonomy): domain Bacteria; phylum Desulfobacterota; class Desulfobulbia; order Desulfobulbales; family Desulfocapsaceae; genus Desulfocapsa. The sequence continues at coordinate 3,193 of JAMOMO010000394.1, read as the reverse complement.
GGGTTGATAATATAAGAGAATAACTCCACAAGTTGATTGTACAGGGCTGATTGAAAAAGAAAAGGAAAATCGATACATCTCATCAATTTGTGGAGTATATTCAGAAGGAGTCGTTGTGAATGCTGAAGTGAGTGACGCAGAGCTGAAAAAAGTTATCGCTGATTTCCTGGAAATGGGACATGTGGATAATATTGTTGAAATGTTCAAAAGGGACCCCCTCTATTATTCCTGGGCAGGCGAGCTGCTTGACGATGAAAGGTTCGGAGTACGTCTTGGCATGACAGTTCTCTTTGAAGAGTTGAAACGTATCTGTCCGGATGATATTGAACGTGCCGTTCCGTCTCTTTCCGCTCTTCTTTTAAGCAGTCCGGCCTATGTACGCGGTGAGGCTGTGTCAATTCTGGGAATTATAGGAACTCCAGTAGCTCTGCAGCATGTGGAAGAGGCCCTGAAGGATGACTCTCCTCAGGTAAGAGAGGTTGCCGGGGATGTCCTGGAGGAGTGTGCGTGAAGGTGAAGGATGTTTTTGCAGAAGGCGGAAGGCTGTCACAGGCTCTTCCCGGTTATGAGCCGCGAAAAAGCCAGGAGGAGATGGCGGAGGCAGTCATGGCAACACTTGCTGATGGTGCCGAAAGAGAGGACGGCCGTGCATCATTACTCCTTGTTGAAGCAGAAACGGGTATCGGCAAGACACTGGCATACCTTGTGCCGGCTCTGCTTTCCGGGCAGAGAGTGGTGGTGTCAACGGCCACAATAACCCTTCAGGACCAGATCCTGAAAAAGGAGATTCCGCTGCTGGAGAAAGTCCTGGAGATGGATATTCCCGCACTCTGTATCAAAGGTCGACAGAATTATCTCTGTCACTATCGCTGGTACCAGCACTGTTCTAATCCGCAGAGTTCTCTTGTGGAAGATGGTGATCTCAAGAAGATTGAACAGTGGCTGGCTGTGACGGAAAGTGGTGATCGTGCCGAATTGTCATGGCTTCCGGATCGTTCACCTCTCTGGCCGAAACTTTCAGCACAGTCAAATCAATGCCTTGGCGGGGATTGTCCTGAAAGTCAGGTCTGTTTTGTCAATCGTCTGCGAAAGTGTGCGGGGTCGGCCCGCCTTCTCATTGTTAATCACCACCTGTTTTTTTCAGATCTTGCCCTTCGTCAGGCGGGATTTGGCGAAATCCTGCCACGTTACCAGGCAGTTGTGTTTGATGAGGCACATCATCTTGAGAATGTTGCCACTAATTTTTTCGGAAAGCACTTCAGTCATTATCAGTTGCTTGACCTGATTGGAGATCTGCAGCGTCAGGCGGAATCGGATCTTCCTGGAGATGAGTCTGATACCCTTCTTGCAAGCTCCAGGGGGCTCAAAGTGCGCCTTGATATCTTTGCGGCGATCTTTCCCGTGCAGAGAGGAAGGTTTCCGCTCGAACCCCTTCTCGAAAAGGCAAAGGGGTGGCAGGAAGGCCTCAACGGTCTGCTTCAGGGGCTCAGCACCCTTTCTGAGCACTGCTTTCGATTGTCTGCTCATGGTGAAATATGGAATCTCTTCGGAGACCGGGCCCTTCTGCTTCATCAAACACTTGCCGGAATTGTGGAAACTGATGCGGCGGGAGAGGAGTATTTCATCCGCTGGTTTGAGAGAAGAGAGCGTACTGTGAGTCTTTCCGCCACGCCTGTGAAGGTGGCGGAAGAACTGGAAAACTGCCTTTATAATGCGGTCCAGTCCTGTGTCCTGACATCGGCTACCCTGACAACAGGTGGTGATTTCAAGTATATTCAGGATCGGCTCGGAATTGATGAAGAGTGTAAAAAGATGCGTCTGCAATCGCCCTTTGACTATAAAGGGAGAACTCTGTTATATGTACCGGAGCAGGGATTTCCTGAGGCCGCTGCCTCGAATTATATGGATATGCTGCAGAAACGCATTCACGATCTATTGCAGCTCAGTCGTGGCAGGGCGCTGGTCCTCTTTACCAGTTTCAGGGCCATGGACCTGGTGGCTCAATATCTCGCAGATCGTCTCGATTATCCTGTGCTGGTGCAGGGCACTGCATCACGTCATGCGCTGCTTGATCAGTTCCGCGAGTGCAATGATTCTGTGCTGCTTGCTGTGGCAAGCTTCTGGGAGGGCGTGGATGTGTCCGGTGACTCCTTAAGTTGTGTGCTCATTGATAAGCTGCCATTTGAGGTGCCCAGTGATCCGGTGATTCAGGCTCGAATGAAGGCCGTTGAAGCTGATGGGGGAAATGCTTTTTTTCAGTTCCAGATTCCCAGAGCCATTCTCAGTCTGCGCCAGGGAGTTGGGCGGCTCATGCGTTCAACTGGCGACAGGGGAGTGATAGGGATTCTGGATATCCGCATTTTTTCCAAGGGATACGGACGCATGTTCAGGGCAAGCCTTCCGCCGTCACCAGTGGTGCGTGATTTGACTGAGGTTCAGGAGTTTTTCAGAACCGAAAGGTGATTTGAGACGGGATGCATTGCCACGGACGCTCCAGCAGGGTAAAAGCCAATGACAGAGGGCAGTGTTCAAAGGCCGTTGTTTACAGGAAAACAGGAAAAATCAATATACTACGCAACTGGCAGTATATTTTCGTCATGGATTCAGGTTTATGAAAGAGGATAGCTTTATGACAGGTGGTGACGCTGCGACATCCAAAGAGATGCTGATGGCAGCAATTGGACCGGAAGTGATTAAAATAGAAAACAGCATGCGTCAGGACCTGCAGCAGGTTACTGCCGATGCCGATCCTCTTCTGGCCCGGGTGTTGGAACATGGGATTTTTAATGGTGGAAAACGTTTGCGTCCTTTGCTTCTGGTTCTGTCATCACGGCTCTGCGGATATTCTGAGTCCGCAGCAGGCCTTGATATATACGAACTGGCCATGGCATTTGAATACCTTCACGGGGCAACACTCTTCCATGATGATGTCATTGACCGTGCAGACATGAGAAGGGGAAAGGCTTCTGTCAATAAAAAATTTGGCACTGTCGCTGCCATTCTCGGGGGCGATTTTTTACACTCAAGATCCATGTTTCTGGTGGGTTCCCTGGGGGGAAAGGAGGCGTTGCGGATATTCTGTCAGGCGACCAGTGCCATGGTTGACGGTGAGTTTGTCCAGCTTCGCAATGCCCGGAATGTCAATTTGTCTGAAGAGGATTATTTCCTGGCAGTGAGGGGAAAGACGGCTCTG
>JAMOMO010000393.1 GCA_027067035.1 Desulfobulbaceae bacterium | reverse complement strand
AAAAACCGATGACTCACCCGTCACCTGCCTCCTCTCAAAAGCTACTCCAAAGAGGGAGTTGCCATATCCAGGCAGAATAACGGCGGCGGGAAACAGCGCGGCTAGTTTTCTGCCGGTTGCAGCGTCCTGTGCCATTCCCCCGGTATGAATGCCTCTGATCCGGCTGCGCTGCCGAGCCGACATCTCTTCCGCCAGTGCCAGGAGCAGTGGCGGGGTCGTAAACAGGACAGTAATGTCCTGACACATGATGATATTCATGGCCTGTTCCATCAGATGATCCATATAGAGAAGACTTCCCATGGATCCATCCTGCTGCCGCTTCACCCAACGCACATCACAGTCAATACTGAAAGGCTCCATGCTGCGTGTGGCACGGGCAAAACTTCTCGCCGCCTGGGCAATGACATGCGGCCCTGACGGGCCGATGAAAAGCCAGTGCTGTTGATGTGGAAACTGAAACCGTTCCACTGCCCGCAGCCAGGGAGCAACAAAGGCGGAATGAAATTCATCCGGAAGATACACTCTTCTGCAGGGGTCTCCGGTACTCCCGCCTGTCTCTGCAAGGATCATCTCCGGAATCCTGGAAGCAAGGGAACGGGGAATAAAATCATCCAGCGGCCTGCTGCGCATGGCTGATACATCCATGGCCCCGAGCAGGGCCAGATCCTTCAGACTCCGGATATCATCCCGACAAAGCCCCTTTTGCCGGAGAAGGTCTATCCAGTAGGGCGTACCCCTGTCAGGACAGAAGTGGATATCCAGAATATCACGAAACATCTTTCCTCCAGAGCAGCAGAACAGGCAGCACCGTCAGATCACAAATCAGGGCCATCCAGAGGGCAAGACTGATGAGCAGCCCGAAATAGGCCAGTGGTATAAACGGCGACACCAGAAAGGCAAGAAATCCTGTTCCGGTCACCAGGGTGGTGGTGATGATGGGCGCCCCCACCTGATCAAAAACCTTCTCCAGCCGTTCAACGGGAGGCAGGCCGCTGTCCTGACGCTGGTAGCCGTAAAGGAAGTGAATGGTATCATCCACCACCACGCCAAACACAATGGATGCGACGGTGATGGTGGCAACGGAGAGCGGGATGGAAAACCACCCCATAACCGCCAGCACCAGTACCACAGGCAGCAGATTCGGGACCATGGCCACAAACCCCAGCTTCACAGAACGCAGCAGCAGACCTATCAGAAGGGAGATTGCAAAAAAGGCGGTTCCGAAACTCTGCAGCATTGAAGAAAAAAGCTGCTTTTGACCACGGGTATAGAGAGGCACGGAACCGGTAACATACGGGATCTCTGAATGTCCCAGATGATCCTGAAAGAATGTTTCCATCTCATCGGCTATGGCGAGGGTTGCCTCAGAGGACACCGTGCGAATCAGAATGGTCACTCTCTCCACCTTCTGCCCCCCATCTGAAAAATCCGGAACATGAATCTTTGCTCCAAGACTTGACACCTGCCGCGCCTGATCGACCGTGGTGAAAAAATAGTGGGTAATCTCGGGGTGGAGACGGGACAGTTCCGCCAGACTGGAATCAAGCTCTGCCCTTGACACCGGCTGCTGAAACAGATCAATCTCAATGGGGGTCAGCCCTATTCCGGCATCTTCTATGGCCTGGTAGTTCATCCTGACCTCCGAGTCCTCTGTGAAAAAATCGAGAATCAGAGAGCCTTTTTCCAGCTGTTGTATCCCCATCCAGGACCCGATGAGACTGAGCAGCAGCAGGAAGAGAATTTTCCCTTTACTGGCTGCCAGAAACCGGCTGGTTCCTGCAGGAAGCTGCAGATACCTTGAGAAAGAAGGCGCTTTCAAAAAAAGGGGCACAAGGCTGAAAGTCACCCCAAGGGACAAGAGGGTTCCCACTGCGCCCCAGAGACCAAGTTCACGCACAGGCCCGTAACTTGAGAGCAACAGTGAGGCAAACCCCATGGCGGTGGTCACCCCGGAAAGCATGCAGGGCGGAGCAACCCTGCAGAAAACAGCAAACACATCCTCGCCTGCCTGCCACTTTTTTATACTGAAATGTATGGCATGTGCCATCCCCAGGATAAGCGTCAATGGCGGCAGGGCAAGCAGAACCATGTTCATTTTCACAGCAGACAGCCCCATCAGGCCAACCAGCAGTACCGCTGAAATCAGCCCACAGGCAAGGATGAGCAGAGCCTGTGACCTGCACAGCAGAAGGACAATACAGCCCACCACCAGAAGAACCACGGGGAATAAAACAGTGGTGGCCCGGGCGGAAAGCAGATCCAGTTCCTTGGTGAGATACCAGACCCCGCCCAGCGCAAAGCTCTCCAGACCATGCCTATTCAGGAGTCCCGGCACCTCCTCCAGTACCCCGGCAAGCTGCACTGCGGTCGCGTCGGAGACAGGGAGCAGACTGAGGAGCGTTGCCCTCCTGCCCTGCAGTGTTGTCACCGAAACACTCTCACAGGAACTGACATCTGCAAGGGAATCAATCTCTTCCATGATTTCCAGCAAGGTCATTGCATCAATCTGCTGTGGCACAAAGACAATCAGCGGGTCAGTGATACCGGTGCGTTCAAGAAAGGCCTTATAGGCGAGATATTCCCGGGAATCCGCACTCTGCCAGACCTCAAGGGAGTTATCCACCTGACTCATGGAGGCGCCATAGCCCGCAGCGGCCAGAAGTGCCGCCAGCAGCAGGAGCACCGGGACACGATGTCCGGCAATGCCCTTTGCAAACCTGAGAAGAACGTTTTCCATCATGCTTTCTATTTCTTCAAAAAAGAAACAGCCCAGGAACCGATGAACTTGATACCGGAACTGCCGACCGCATGGTTGACCCTGTTCTTGACAAGCTCTTTCGGGCCCTGCTGCAGGATACCGGCAAGGGATTCCAGAAAAAAGTCTATCTGTTCCTCCGTCACAATAAGGGGCGGATAAACCCTCAGCACAGCCCTGTTATTCAACATGAGAGTCCCCAGAACCCCATACTGTTTCAGAAGTGCCGCCGCCACCATACCCGGCAGATGTTCACGAAGCACGGATTTCAATCCGGGCAGTTTCAGAGGCAGATATCTGGCCTGATCAATCACATCCACATCAAACTCAATCCCCGCCATCAAGCCCTGTCCCCGCACGTCCCTGATCCACTGCGGATATTCATCTTTCAGTTTTCTCAGACCGGTCAGCAGCTGCTCTCCGCGCAATCTGCTGTTTTCGAGCAGCTTCTCTTCCTGCAGCACCTCAAGGGCTGCCATGGCCGCGGCACAGGCGGTGGCCCGTCCGCCAAAGGTGGAAGTCTGCACCAGGCAGTCATGGGGATTTTCATAGGCGGTGGCAAAAACCCTGGAGGTGGCGATGGTGGCACCGATACTGGCCACCCCGCCGCCCAGGGACTTCGCCATGGCAACAATATCAGGCACCACCCCTTCCTGTTCACAGGCAAGAAAGGTCCCGGTGCGGCCCATGCCGGTCTGAATCTCATCAAGAATCAACAGGACCCCGAAACGGTCACACAGTTCCCGAACCTCCTGAAGATAGCCCGCAGGTGGAACAATGACTCCAGCCTCTCCCTGTATGGGTTCAAGGATCACCGCCGCCACCTGCTGCTCGCCATTTCGGCTGTTTTTTTCAAGCAGTTCTCTGAGTTCACTGCTGCTGCCGTAACTCACTGACTGGGCTGGCAGGGTGGGGAAGAATTCCCGGAGCCTGTCACTTCCGGTGACAGACAGGGCCCCTATGGTTTTGCCATGCAGAGAGTTTTCAGCATACACAAACAGCGGTCGTTTCCCCTTGAAACAGCGGGAGGCAAGTTTCAGTGCCGCCTCAACCGCCTCGGTGCCCGAATTACAGAAATAGACCTTATCAAGATCTCCGGGGAGGAGCAGGGAGAGGTTATGGGCAAGAAATGCTGTGTACGGGGAAAGCAGTTCTTTGGAGAGATCCACACCGCCCCTGTTCTGGATTTCCTGCATGGCCTGAACAATTACGGGATGATTGTGGCCAAAGTTCAGGGCACCATACGAAGAGACGAAATCGAGAATCTCCCGACCATCGGAGGTTGTGATGACGGCACCCTCAGCGGAAAGGGGATTGATGGCAGTGTATTCTCCAATTTCAAGCAGGGCCACCAGACCGGGGTTAATGTGCCTGCGAAACATCTCCACAGCGTCACTGTAGGGACGTGTGCTCACTTCCCGGACGGGAATCCATTCATTGTGCATTGTGACCTTCCAGGTGATTATGGTGCGGGTTGATAGGGATACTCATAAAAAAATTCCTCCAGAGCCGTGGCAGTTCGCAGGGCCTCCCTGGGATTTTCCAGCAGCTGTACAGCCCCTTTGAAAAATCCCTTCTGGGGCGACATCTTCGCCGAAGCAATCTGCAGAAAGGTTCCGGCATCCGTACTGTAACCAAAGTTTCCGCAGGCTCCTGAGCTCACTGTAGTCAGTATCCCTTTTTCAACACGGATTGTCCAGGCCCCATATCCATTAATTCGGATATGAAAGCAGACAGAGAGCGATGCCAGATTTCTTATCAGTGCTTTTCCGATATGTTGTCTCAGAAAAATACTGAAATAGTTTTCAAGTCCTGCGGAATCAACCGGAGCGGCCTGTCGACCCGGCTCCTGTTTTGAGGAGAGAAAGAAGGAGAATGAGGCCAGCAGCTCATCCTCGCCAATGGCAGTGAGAACCGCTTTCCCCAGCCGCTTTTCCAGGTTTTCTCTGGAGAAGCTTGTCTGCAGATTGAGATACGGGGCATACATCCGGGTCTTTTTCGCCAGTATCCTCTCGGCCGTCGAAGGGGCCTGCCTGAGGAAATCGTCGTCATCAACCCACCGCACAGCCTCTCTGGAGAAGGCCTGGTTAAAGACATCCTGCAGACTGTTGTTCCCAAGAGGCAGGGCCGGTACCAGGTTATAGGTTTCCCCTGAAACCTGCTCTTTTTCAGCAAGATCCGCAAGGGATTGTGCCACCTCGTCATCAAAGACAAAGGGCAGATGGGCTGCGGGATTCCCTGCGACACGGATGGTTTCCAGGCTGCCGTCTCTCTTGTTCGCTGCAAGACACAGGCGGAAAACAGCATCAAGAAAAACCAGGGGACCAAAGACTGCGGGAGACAATGTTGTGGGTCTGCGTTCAAGGATGATGGCAGGCCGGTACACTGAAAATCCCGGAAGAGGCTCCCTGCGTAACACACACTCCCCCAGGTACTTCGATTCCTCATAGCAGTTGCGGAAACTCTGTTCCTCACTCAAGAAGTCTTCACGAAATTCACCATCCCAGATACCACAGACAAAGGCTGTGGACACATGGTGAAGCCATGCACCTGCTGCCCGGGCCAGGGCCTTTATATTTTCAACCCCGCGGATATTCACAGACTCATAGTCAGCAAGCTCCCGGCCCCGGAAATCAGTCCGGGCTGCCAGATGAAAGATGGCATCAATCTCCTGACTGAGCTCCTGCCACTGTTTCCGGGTAAGTCCCAGACAGGGCTTTCCCACATCGCCAGAAAGCCATCGCAGATTCCTGTCACTACCATTTTCTTCAGGATGACGGCACAGAGCGACCACCCTGTGCCCCCGCTTCAGAAGGGTCCTGACAAGGGGGCGGCCCACAATGCCGCTTGCACCGGTCACCAGAATCATCATAAACCGGTACCCTGCGATGATGCTACCCGGTTCCACTGCTCCTGGTGGTGAATACTTTCCTGCTCCGAGGGAACATGGTTTACCAGTCCCCTGATATTTGCCTCCATGGAAGCCACATACTGCGCCAGAAGAGCTGAACCATTGGTCTGCAGGTGTTTTGCAGCCCAGGAGTCACAATGGCCGCAACCGGAACAGCCCAGCCTGCAGTCGGGTTCCCTTTTCCGAAAATAGTCAAGAAAACCAGTCATTTTTTTATTTTCCAGTGCTATTTCAAGGGGCTCCAGCAGCTCTCCTGCAGCACTCTTTCGAAACTGCAGCCAATGGGGCCAGCCGAGCAGATCAAGAAGATTCCCCTCAAAACTTCCTTTGAGGTAAAAGGCTGCCCGACGCAGCAGCTCATCCCCGGACAGGCCACGTCCGGCAATCTTGAAATGATGCATGCCAAGCTCTTCATAGACGGGCAAATCTTCCGGGCGCACCCAGGGACTGCGGAGAAACTCCCCTGGAGTTTTGAGTTTTTCAAGGTAGCACCAGTTCAGATAGTACTGATTGTAGGGATGTCCGCTGCCATTCTCATGACTGTGACCTCCAAAGGCTGCGGTGCAGTAGTGGTTAAACTTAAAATGACACTGATAGAGACAGACCGGGTTGACAACTATCTCCAGATCCACCTTTGCGGCAGACAGCACCTTTTTCAGGAAACGGAAATCACGATTCATCTCCACATCAAGCACTATTCTGGACGCACCGATCTCTTCAAACTGGCTGATACCACGCTGGGCCCCGACATAAGCAATGGTTGACACAACCACTTCCAGATCCGGGAAACGACTCCTGATGATATCCATGAGATACGGTGCAGCAACAGTGACAGAGGCAACCCCGCAGTCGCACAGAAACTTCAGCTGTTCTTCAAATTCCCTGCGTCCCGCATGGCTGTATTCAAAGTTGGCATAACTGGGCGCGTTAAAGAGATAGTTAAACGAAATTCCGTGCTCAAGGGCCAGCTGCACATGCTGTTTAAACTTCTCCCGACTGATGAGGGGAAGGTATTTTGCAGGACGCGCGGAATGAAAGGCACCATTCTGAAAGGAACCGTATAATTCAAAGACCTTGCCGCCACTTCCGGCAAACCGGGAATTGAGCTCGGCAGTGCCCCTGACAAAATCATCTTCAAAACTGCTTGGCAGCGTAATGAGTCGGGGCTGTGGAGAAAAGGCTGATTCTTCAGAATTCATGGGTTTACCCCCTGGAAAGAGACGGGGAACGGTGAAAAGGAGGCAATCACACGCTCCTCTCCACTCTGGCCGTCCCTGCGAAACAGTTGCACGGTAACTGCGGTGATACCGGAGGAACCTCCATGGGACACGGAGAATTCAAATTCTTCCCCCGGAGGAATCACGGCTGGGAGCATAACTGTTTCTCTGAACGTGACCG
>JAMOMO010000392.1 GCA_027067035.1 Desulfobulbaceae bacterium | reverse complement strand
CGAGAATATCATGTCCCCCCTGTCCCCCCTCCAGAGCAGCCTTCTTGACTGGTTTAACAGACACCAGCGCGACCTCCCGTGGCGGCACGGATATGCACCCTACCATGTCTGGATTTCAGAGATCATGCTGCAGCAGACACAGATGGAACGGGTAGTCCTTTACTTTGAGCGCTGGATGGAAATGTTCCCGGATATCAAGACGCTGGCCAGTGCCCCGGAGGACAGGGTACTCAAATGCTGGGAGGGACTTGGCTACTACTCACGGGCTCGAAATATCATAAAATGTGCAGGAATCATCCTTGAAAAGCATGATGGGGAAATTCCGGCCAGCCGCAAAGAGCTGCTTAAACTTCCAGGTATCGGCCCTTATACTGCCGGTGCCATTGCCTCCATCAGCTTCAACCGTGATGTTCCGGTTGTGGATGCCAATGTGGAACGGATTTTTGCAAGACTTTTCAACATCGACCTTATTCCCGGCAGCCCGGAGTCAAAGTCACTGCACTGGGAAAAGGCAACGGCCCTGCTGCCTGCAGGCCAGGCCAGAAACTTCAATCAGGCCCTGATGGAGCTTGGTGCACTCATCTGCAGACCCAGAAATCCCGAATGCTCCTCCTGTCCCCTGGCTCCATCATGCCTTGCCCTGCAATATGACCTGATCCCGGAGCGACCCGTCCCCAAAAAAAGCAACAGGACGATTGCAATAGAAATGGCGACAGGGGTGCTGCTCCACAAGGGAAAACTCTTTATTCAACAGCGCCTTCCTGATGATGTGTGGGGCTCGCTGTGGGAGTTCCCCGGTGGCAGACTGAAGCAGGGAGAAATGCCGGAACAGGCCGTTATCCGGGAGTTCCTTGAAGAAACCGAGTTCAGGGTGAAACTCCTCTCAAAGATCACCACAACCATTCACCATTACACCCGCTACAAGGTGAGTCTGCACTGCTTTCTGCTTGCACTTGCACAAGAATCCCCGGACCCGGTCCTCCATGCGGCCCAGAACTTTCACTGGCTACCCTTTTCCGCCCTGGACGACTTTGCCTTTCCAGCAGGACACAGAAAACTTATCAGCCATATGAAAAAATCAGGATTCCTCTTTGAGCAGCCTTCCGGCAAACCAGATCAGCACCAGCACAGGTAGCCCCAGAAGGGTGGTCATCAGAAAAAAAGATTCATACCCGTAAGCTGAAACAGCGGTCCCCGAATAGCCGCCGATAAGCTTTGGAAACAGGGTCATAAGTGAAGAAAACAGGGCGTACTGCACCGCTGTGAACGAGACATTGGTGAGACTTGAAAGAAAGGCAATAAAGGCTGTTGAGGCGAGCCCCGCACAGAGATTGTCCGCACCAATCACCACTGTGAGCATGGCAACATCATTACCACACCTGGCAAGCAGCATAAAGAGCAGGTTTGTTGCAGCAGCAAGGACCCCTCCAGTAAAGAGAATCTTATACACGCCATAGCGGACAGTGAGCAGACCACCAAGAAATCCTCCCGCCAGGGTCATGAGCACCCCGAAGGTCTTCGTCACTGTTGCAATGACATTCTTGCTGAACCCCATATCGAGATAAAAGACATTGGAGACCACCCCGAGAACGATATCCGAGATCCGATAAAAACCGACCAGAAGCAGAAGGAGAACAGCGGTCTTCCCGCCATAACGGACAAAGAAATCCCGGATGGGAGCCACATAACTCTCCCGTACCATCTCCTCATCGGCAAGCCCGGCCTTCACCGCAAAAAGCGCTCCGGTGGCAGCCACTCCAAGGGCCAGAAACAGCCGGACGGCTTCCACCAGAAAACTGATGAACCGCCCATGGATCCCGTCTGTGCCTGCCAGTTGAAGCTTAATCCCGCCGGCAGATGATGAGGTGAGAAAAAAACAGCCCGCAAAAAGTGCTGCGGCAAAAAGAAAGAGACAGAAAAAACGGATATACTGGGATACCGAATAGCCGTAAATGCTCTTTTTCGCCTCTTCCGGTTCGGTAATAACGCAGGTGGTAACCACCCCCACCAGCATCACTGCGGCCATCACCAGATAGGTATTACGCCAGGCAAGCACACTGTAGAGCTCTCGTGTGGTACCAAACCATGAGGCAATATAGAGTGATCCTGCCCCTGCCACCAGCATTCCGATTCTATATCCTGCAACATAGGTGGATGCCAGCATGGCCTGCAGTGATTCATCCACACTCTCTATACGATAGGCATCAATGACGATATCCTGGGTGGCGGATGAAAAGCCGAGGAAGACAGCGGCAAGTGCCATGTACACCAGGCTGGACTCACTTCTGGTCGGATCCGTAAAGCCCATCCAGACAATGGCAGCAATCACCGAAAACTGAGACAGCAGCATCCAGGAGCGTCGCCTTCCAAACAGCCTTGTGAGCAGGGGAAGGGGCAGCTTGTCCACCAGGGGTGCCCAGATGAATTTAAAGGAATAACCAAGGGCCGCCCAGCTGAAAAAAGTAACCGCGGATCTGCTCACTCCGGCCTCCCTCAACCAGACTGACAGGGTGGAAAAGATAAGAAGTATGGGAACTCCTGCGGAAAATCCCAGAAAGAGCATGGTGAGAACCCGGGGGTGCACCCATATCCTCAGCATATCAATTCTTGAGCTTCTATCCCTTATTTTTTCAGCCATTCTTCCCTTTTCCCCGTCATAAAATTATGGTATCAATAAAGTCTATACCTATTTAATAATACAAAAGCAAACAGCTTTCCGGCCAAACCGGGATCTGGACAAATGCCATTATGCCAGTAAAGATATACAATACACTTACACGGAAAAAAGAAATACTCAAACCCATTGAACCGGGTCATATAAAGCTCTATGTCTGTGGAATCACATCCTATGACTATTGTCACATCGGTCACGCCAGATCTGCTCTTGCCTTTGACATGATTGTCCGCTACCTGAGATACACTGGGAACAAAGTCACCTATGTCCGGAACTTCACCGACATCGACGACAAAATTATAGCACGGGCCGCAGAACAGAACAGCAGTACCGAAGAACTGGCCAACCGCTTTATTGACGAGTTCTATGTGGACATGGACAGACTCGGTGTCGACCGTCCCACCATGGAACCAAAGGCCACCGAACACATTCAGGAGATGATTGATCTCATCGCCGAACTGATCGATAAGGACATGGCCTACCCTGCCTCCGGAGATGTGTATTATTCGGTGAACTCTTTTAAGGGATACGGCAAGCTCTCCGGTCGAAACCTTGAAGATATGCAGGCCGGAGCCCGTATAACTGTTAACGAGAACAAAACAAACCCCATGGATTTTGTGCTCTGGAAGGCATCAAAACCGGGAGAGCCCAGCTGGGAGTCTCCCTGGGGACCGGGAAGACCCGGATGGCATATCGAATGCTCCGCCATGAGCCGCAAATATCTCGGATCCACCTTTGACATCCATGGCGGCGGTCAGGACCTCATCTTTCCACACCATGAGAATGAACTGGCACAGAGCGAAGGAGCCAATGACAAACCCTTTGTCAACATGTGGATTCACCACGGTTTCGTCACCATCCGTGATGAAAAGATGTCCAAATCCCTTGGCAACTTCCTCACCATCCGGGACATACTCGACCATTACCACCCGGAAGTATTGCGCTTTTTCATCTTTTCCACCCACTACCGCAATCCCCTGGATTTCTCAGAAGCCGCCATGCAGGATGCCATGGCTGGACTTGACCGCCTCTACAACTGCATTGCAGCCATTGATGCTCTGAAGGCGGAAGGCCTGGACGATGCAGTTCCCCTTGCAGGCGACAAGGACCGAAAGAAGATTGAAGGCCTGGAGCAACGTTTTCAAAAGGCCATGGACAATGACTTCAACACGGCCCAGGCCCAGGGGAGCCTCTTTGAAGCAGTTAAGGTGATGAATAAAATTCTGAGGCAACTGCCGGAGAACGCAGCAACCGCTGATCTAGATCTGCTGAGAAGCGGTGCCGCCACAGTACGGAAACTTGCCGCCATCATGGGAATTCTCGAAGAAGATGCTGCGAGCTACCTGGCCGGTAAAAAGGCTGCCATGCTTGCGAAAACCGATATCAGTGAGGCTGAGATTCTGGAGCTTATCCAGAAACGAAACCAGGCACGCAAGGACAAGGACTGGGCACTCAGTGACCAGATCCGTGATACGCTCCTTGAAAAAGAAATTGAACTCAAAGACGGCCCTGATGGTACGGCCTGGAGCGTAAAACGAGGCTGACATGGACAACAGTATCCGCCTGCCATCCGTTGCCGGACGTTTTTATCCTGAAGATATTTCTGACTTACGTCATGTCCTTCAGGAACTGTCACCTGACAAGAGCCGGAGCGATACACGGGAAAATGTCCTGGCAGCGGTGTCACCCCACGCAGGATACCTCTACTCCGGAGACGTGGCTGCTGAAACACTGGGAATGATACATATCCCTGAAACCGTAGTCCTTCTGGGGCCCAACCACACCGGGAAAGGCTCTCCTGTTGCCCTTTCCACAGCAGTCTGGGATATGCCCCTGGGCCCCGTACCTGTGAATCTGGATTTTGCAGATACCCTGCTCAGGGAAACGGACACCATTCAGCAGGATGAGCTTGCCCACAGATATGAACACTCCCTTGAAGTACAGATTCCGTTTCTGCAGGCCGCACAGGAAAAGCTCTCCATTGTACCCATCACCCTCTCCCATATCTCATACCAGACCCTTGAAAAACTTGGTCTTGCCCTGGCACAAGTCATACAGAAGTATCCTGCCGGAGAGATTCTCATTGTGGCATCATCAGATATGACCCATTATGAACCCCGTGAGGCGGCAAGAAAGAAGGACCACTATGTGTTAAAAAAACTTGCAGACATGGACCCCAACATCCTCTATCGCTCAGTCACAGGCCACAATATCTCCATGTGCGGCATCATGCCGGTGACCGTAGCACTCATTGCCGCCCTTGAGCTGGGTGCCACGAAAACCGAACTGGTCCGCTACACAGATTCCGGTACAGTAACCGGCGACACGAGTCAGGTGGTTGGATATGCCGGAGTACTTATTTCATAGGAGTTAATTTTCCTTGACAGGAGCACAAAAAGTTTCTAAATAATCCACCTCAGCAGTTATTCATCCTGGGGGATGGTCTAACGGCAAGACAGCGGACTCTGACTCCGCTTATCGGGGTTCGAATCCCTGTCCCCCAGCCAGTTTTTTTCTTTCCCGACGATAGCAACACGCCAGAAAGCACCTCTTCAGCTGAAGTATCAGTCTGCACACGGAGCGTGTCAGAACAATCTCTCTTCTTTCATCGGCCTGGATTTTCACTAATCGTTCCAAAGCATGTTAGTATCGTTATTGAATTCCTGCCGGGTTCATGGCATAACCCAAACATCGCTCCCTGCGGTAGTCCTGATGCTGAAAATATGGTATCCATTATTATCAACGACGTACAGCGTCGCCAACAGCATCTAAAGAGAACAAAAGAAGCCCCGGAAACAAAAAAAATGAACATCCAGATACCCATTTCCTTTCTGCCAACCCTGCTTTTCCTGGTCCTGTGTATAGTACCGACCTCTACTATTTTGTGGATTTATAAAAAGCAGACAGAGAGGAAAAAATCACCTCTGAATATGGAGATGCTGCGCAGTCCCGGACAATCCCTGAACGAACAGATTCAGGAAATGACCTATGACATATTGATGTACCTGTTTTTGATTCCAACCAGCTCTGTACTGATCTATTCAATCATCATCACGGAATATTTCTCTTCCGGAAAGCAAATCAATCTATTCACAGGAATCAGCTGCCTTGCCGCTATCACTGGTGGTGGATCATACCTCTTCACAAAGATATTCAGACTGCTCAAGCAGCGCAACCATCTTCGTCTCGGGTATGACTGTGAACTGGCTGTCGGGCAGGAACTGAACAATCGCATCAGAGATGGATTCTTTGTCTTCCACGACTTTCCGGCTGATGGATTCAATATTGACCATATACTTGTCGGTCCGCCGGGTGTATTCGCCATAGAGACAAAGGGGAGAGCAAAATCACGGGTGGCTGAAAACAATAACTGGAAGGTAAAATATGACGGCAACAGGCTGATCTTTCCAACCTGGACGGAAAGCAGGCCGCTTGAACAGGCAAAAAGACAGTCCCAATGGCTGAGCTTATGGCTTTCAAAAGTCACAGGGGCACCATGTAAAGTCCTTCCTGTACTGGCAATCCCAGGCTGGTGGATAGACAGGACTGCTCCGGCTGCTATGCCCGTCTACAACGGAAAGGATTCAAGTTTTCTGGCCAGGAAAGAAAGGATCCTGTCCCCACAGCAAATCAAGGCCGTTTCTCACCAGATAGACCGGATGTGCAGGACTGTGGAAGCCTCTTCCTACAAACAGGATACATAAAATGCATGGGCGTCCGGTGAGGGTGGAAACACAAAAAACCACCCGCAGTAAAACTCTTTCAGGAGCCGCAGCCCGGCTCTATATCACCGCAGTTTTCAAATCCTCCCACAGATCCTCCACCCATTGATAGCGTTGTCCGATATCAGAGGAGAGAGCTTTGAGAATAACCTGTTCAAGGGATGTTGACAGATCAGGGCGACAGCTTGCAGGCGTTTTTATATGCTCCTTATACTGCAACCAGCGCTGGACCGATCGCTGTTTCCTGCTGAAAGGCAGACAGCCGGTGACCGCCTGGTAGAGCAACACTCCAATTCCGTAGATGTCACTGCGCGGATCACCCCGTTTGCCCTGAATCTGTTCCGGTGCAAGATAGAGCAGATCGCCCTGAGGGCCAAGACCGGCTGCTGCAATTGGATCCTCCTGCCGGTCCGTTGCCGCCAGCCCCATGTCAATAAGACAGATCCGCTGTCTCTCATCCAGCATCAGGATATGCGGTCGAAGGTCATGGTGGACAATTCCTGCAGCATGAAGAGACGCTGTGAGGTCACACAGCTGATCAAAGACAGGCAGCAGCAGCGTATCCTCCAATGGCCCCCGGTTCAGGCAGGAGAGAAGGCTCCGTCCCGGAATCTCCCGGAAAATCAGTACCTCATCCACCCGCTCCCTGACTTGTGGCAGACACGGATGGACCATGGTCTCAAACAGCTGCAGTTCAGTT
>JAMOMO010000391.1 GCA_027067035.1 Desulfobulbaceae bacterium | reverse complement strand
GTAGATCGCTTTAAGCTTGCAAGATCACTCAACAATCACCTTGAAAGGCTGGACAGGACACTTGACATCCTGCTGCAGGTAAACATCGGCAATGATCCGGGGAAATCAGGCATTCCTCCGGAAAAGACAGAGGAACTGCTCAGGGATATCGCGGGACTGTCCAGGCTCAGGCCCCTGGGCCTCATGACCATCCCTCCAAGATCACAGGAAGAGGACGGGGCCAGAATTCATTTCAGAAATCTCCGGATCCTGGGAGAGGAACTTGCAGCCAGGGAACTGTTTTTTGACAACAACAGAGTTGAGCTCTCCATGGGAATGACACAGGACTTCACAACAGCCATTGAAGAGGGAGCCACCATTGTCCGGGTCGGCACAGCCATCTTTGGCATGCGGCCGCCCCTTCCGTAAAAGACCGCAGGATCCCCGCTGCAGAAAAGCAAAAAAAAAGGCATCATCCCCGCCCGGGAATGATGCCTTGAGAACTCTTTCTATCCTGTTAAACTTTTTGTGCCGATGCCCGCTTGGCAGCCTTCAGTGGATTTATCCGAATGGTGGCAACAGTTATCTCAGGCTTGGCATGGGTTGCAAAATTGCAGATCCCAAGACGCCATTTTGATTCCGGCTGAAGATAAGACTGACAATACTGAGAATCAGATTCTTCAACAATTCTCTCACACCCTGCACATTGCTCAACAACGGGCTGGAAATTCCTTTCACTATAACTTGTAGCAGCCTGATTCTGCATGCTGGTCTCCTCAAAGTCGTTTTTCAAATCTCAAAAAAAATCTACGAAGCAGGGAAACGTATCCCCCGCAATATCTGTCAACTGAACTTTGCAATATACCAATATCATACTTTTTAGACAAGGACAAAAAAAATCACTGCAAAAAAAAGCCTCATGCAGTGATGCATTACCGCCAAACACCAGGCAATACGGGAACCGCCCGACAGAATGAAGAAAAAGAACGGCTCGCTATTTACTGAAAATGTAAATAAACAGGCGGCTGTGAAGAGGATTATGAAATTTTCGTCCGGCTTTCAGGAAAAATAAAAAAAAATCACTCATTATAAGAGTCTAGCTTGTAATCTCAAAGATCATGAGATAGAATAAATTTGTTTAATAATTTCATTATCTCTTTGTATTTAATAGACTTACCTTCTGCCAGCAGTCACTGATGTCGCAGCCCCAGGCATTGCCCGGCAGATCATTGATGAACGCCATCTTTGAGTGAGTTTAATTTAAGAAAACAGCATCATGCAGGAGAGCAAATAATGCCTATCTATGTATGGAAAGGTATCAATTCATACGGCGACAAGCGCAAGGGTGAAGTTGAAGCCATAGATCAAGCCGCAGCCCTGGCCCATGTCAAACGCCTACGTATTAAAGATCCTGTCATCAAGGAAAAGCCCAAAGATCTCTTTGAGAACATATCTTTTTTTCAACCAAAGGTTACCGGGAAAGATATCGTTGTTTTCACCAGGCAGCTTTCCACCATGATTGATGCCGGTTTACCCCTGGTACAAAGTCTCGAAATTCTAGCAAAACAGCAGGACAATTCCACTTTCAAAAAAGTCCTCACTGAAATTCGTATGGATGTGGAAACGGGTACCACATTCGCCGATTCGATGCGAAAACATCCCAAGATATTTGACAACCTTTTTGCAAATATGATCGAAGCTGGTGAAACCGGTGGTATCCTAGATACCATCCTCAGCCGACTGGCTGTTTTCATGGAAAAATCCATGGAACTCAAGAAAAAGATCAAAGGTGCCATGACCTATCCCGTCATCTGTCTTGGTATTGCTCTTCTTATTCTTGTGGTCATCCTTGTTTTTGTTATTCCCGTGTTTGAGGACATGTTTGCCACCATGGATTCAGCCCTGCCGATGCCGACCCAGGTGGTTGTTTCCATGTCCAACTTCTGCAAGGCAAACTTTATCTGGCTGGTCATGGCCGGATTTTTGATAATCTACAGTATCAAGAAGATCTATAATACGGAGATTGGCCGGGTTAAAATGGATGCCATGTTTCTCCGGGCCCCCATTGCAGGGCCACTGGTACGGAAAGTTGCCGTGGCCAAATTCACCAGAACCCTTGGCACCATGCTGCAAAGTGGTGTTCCCATCCTTGACGCCCTGCAGGTTGTTGCACGAACCGCCGGCAACAAAATCATTGAAGCCGCCGTCTTCCGGGTGGCCGACAGTATTGCCGAAGGACGTCCCATTGCCGAACCCCTCGAGGAGAGTGGCGTATTTCCCAATATGGTTGTGCAGATGATCAATGTAGGTGAATCAGTTGGTGCCCTTGACAGTATGCTTGCCAAAATTGCAGACTTTTATGACGGTGAGGTTGATCAGGCAGTTGAAAATTTAACGGCAATGATAGAGCCTCTTATGATGGTTGTTCTCGGTGGTATGATTGGTGGACTGGTTGTTGCCATGTACCTTCCCATTTTCTCAATGGCAGGAAATATTTAAAAAAAAACATTCCAACTGTTGACTTTATTCGTCTGAAGCATATCATTAGACATACAGAATGTTTTTTTATTTCGATTATTTTTTGAGGAGGATTCAATCATGACTCTTACAAAAGCTGATCTCGTTCAGCAAGTATACAAATCACACGGCTCTCTTACCAAGGCTCAGGCCACTGACTCTGTGGAGGCTTTTCTGCGCATTTCCAAAACGTCTCTCATCGGAGGCACCGACCTTCTGCTCAGCGGCTTCGGGAAATTCAACGTCAAGGATAAGAAATCCAGAAGGGGCCGTAACCCCCAGACCGGCGACGAACTCACTCTGGATGCCAGAAGAGTTGTCACCTTTAAGCCTTCAGGAATTCTCCGCGACAAGATCAATCAGGCCTGACAGCAGTCAGACTCTTTTCCCGCCCGATTCTGCAGCTTGCAAAAAACCTGCATCAATACTCCGTAAAAGGAGAGTGATGCAGGTTTTTTTATTATGGAACTCAGCATAAACGGTCCTGATCCCGATGTCCCCATCATCTCTTCGCAGCATTGAACTGCAACAGATTCTTCAGTCAGACTCCTGGAACCTTCACCCGTTTCTGCCTCCTGTATCAGCCCATCAAGACGACAGCCTGCTGCAATCCATTAAACGTGTTGGAATTCTGCACCCCCCACTGCTGCTGCATCACAGCCAGGAAAACAGCTATGAGCTTCTTGCCGGGCGTGCGCGACTTCATCTGCACAGTGAACTCTACCCGGAACAGCCAACCATAGCCTGCATG
Source organism: Desulfobulbaceae bacterium (assembly GCA_027067035.1). Classification (GTDB taxonomy): domain Bacteria; phylum Desulfobacterota; class Desulfobulbia; order Desulfobulbales; family Desulfocapsaceae; genus Desulfocapsa. The sequence continues at coordinate 3,897 of JAMOMO010000391.1, read as the reverse complement.
CTGCTCGAAGACACAGCAGCTCCGCTCTCCATTCTTTTCCATATCCTTGAAGACCAGAAGCTGTCAGGGCCACTCAGCCCCATGGAAAAAGCCTTCTTCTTCTCCTACTGTCTTCAGCATCTCTCCACAGAAGACGCGGCCCGGCACTTCCTGCCGGCCCTTGGCGAGAAAAACCAGCCTCAGACCATCACCCGATATATCAGACTGCTTGAACTGGAACCGGAACTGCAGAGAAGTGTCCACTCCCTGAAAATTGCTGAGAAAACAGCATTTGAACTCCTTCTCCTCTCCCGCAGTGAGAGACTTGCCCTGCACACCCTCTTCATGCAGCTCGGCCTTGGTGGTGGAAAACAGAAGAGACTCCTCTCACTTGCCAGGGACCTGGCCTGCCGGCACGGCAAAACGATAACAGAACTCTTCTCGGAAAAAGAACTGAAAGATATCCTCACTCACCCGGAAAGCAACGTTCCACAGAAAGCCGCCATCCTGTTCAGATTTCTCCAGAAACAGCTTTTCCCGAACAGTGAGGCAGCTGAAGAGGCGTTCAGAAAAAATGTTGCCCGAATCCGGCTTCCCGGCAGTTGCAGCATTGAACACAGTCAATCCTTTGAGACAGATGAGGTCAGCCTTCGCATACGATTTAGCTCTCTGGAAGACCTTGTGAAAAGAAAGGAAGAGATCAGAGGACTGGGCGGTAACTAGAAAAAGTCACCCTGGATCAGGAGGTCAGCACCGCACTGCTCGTAGACCACGTTGGCAAGTCGTGGTGCATCAGAGCGTTCTGCAACCGTGAAGCCCTTCAGCAGTGGTGTCCCGCTGCATCCTGCAAACAGAGGAGCCACAAAGAGCATTACCCGGTCAACCAGTGACTGCCTGAGAAAGCTGCCGTGAACCGCTGCACCGCCCTCAACGAGCAGAGAACAGACTCCCATTGATCCGAGCTGCTCCAGCACTTCATTGAGATCAAGCCCCTCACCACCCACATGGCTGACTGCCTTTACAGTAACCCCTGGAAGAGAGGCAAGCCCCTGTATCTTCTCCTGCTCACAGGTATCTGCACAGAAGATCACGGTTTCCGCATTCGACTTCAGGTGCAGCATTGCGGCATCAGGAGAAACGCTCAGATGGGAATCCAGGAGCACACGCAGCGGATCTCTCCCCTTTCCGTTGCCATCCAGCCTGCAGCTAAGAGACGGATTATCCGCAGTCTGAGTACCACGACCGATTAAGATGGCATCAAGGCTGTCCCTGAGCTCATGCACCCTGATCCTTGACTGTGCACCGGTTATCCTCCCGCTGATACCATCCTGATAACTCAATCTGCCGTCAAGGCTCATCCCGGCCTTCATCACCACAAAGGGTTTTCCGGTACTGATATGTTTAACAAAGGGCCTGTTCAGTTCCAGAGCTTCCTTTTCCAGAACACCGGTGAGGACTTCTATCCCCTGCTCTCTAAGATATGCGTTACCGGACCCCGAGACAAGGGGGTTTGGGTCAACCATTGCAACAACCACCCTTCTGATTCCAGCCTCGCTAATTGCATGGCTGCAGGGCGGTGTCCGGCCGGTGTGGTTACACGGTTCAAGGGTGACATATATGGTCCCTCCTTTTGCACGGGAACCTGCCTTTCTCAGGGCATGCACCTCGGCATGGGGAGTTCCGGCCTTCTTATGATAGCCAATGCCTGCAATCCGGCCTGTTTCATCAACAACAACTGCTCCCACACAGGGATTAGGAGAAGTTCTTCCCACTCCTCTCTCGGCCTCCTGCAGAGCAAGGGACATGAAGAAAAGATCATCTTTCGAAAATGAGCTCTCAGGACTGCTCATCACCTTCCATATCTCCTCTGGAGTCAAGGAGTCCTTTCAACTCGTCCATGAATTCATTCACATCCTTGAACTGACGATAAACGGAGGCAAATCGCACATACGCCACTTCATCAAGTTTCGGCAGCTCCTCCATAACCCACTCGCCAATCACCTCAGAGGGGACTTCTTTGGAGGGGAAATCCTGCAGCTTACTCTCAATATCATCAACAAAGGCATCAATATCATCACAGGATACCGGTCTCTTTTCACAGGCCTTCTCTAGCCCTACCACCATCTTCTGCCGATCCCACACCTCCCGCCGTCCATCTTTTTTGACCAGCATGGGCAACATCACCTCCAGTCGCTCATATGTGGTAAAGCGCTGTTCACAGGAAAGACAGGAACGCCTTCGTCTGGTGATGGTGCTCTCTTTGTTCAGACGTGAATCGATTACTTTATTATCAAGATGACCGCAGTAGGGACATTTCATGGGAACTCCAGTACTGGCATATTTTAGAAGATATTGGAAAGCGGATACGTTTCACAAAGGGCACGTACCTCCTGTCTTACAGCCTTCATGGATTCATCACTTCGTTCACTGAGAACCCGTTCTATCCATTCTGCTATCAGCCCCATTTCAGGGATTTTCAATCCCCTTGTGGTAACAGCAGGTGTACCGATCCGGATACCTGATGTCACAAAACGGGGCTGTTTATCAAATGGTATGGCATTTTTATTTGTTGTCAGACCGGCAGTCTCAAGCAGCTCTTCGGCCTCTTTACCGGTGATGTTTTTGGAACTGAGATCAAGAAGAATGAGATGGTTGTCAGTTCCACCTGAGACCAGCCTGAATCCTTTATCAACAAGGTTCTGTCCCAGGGCGGTTGCATTGTCAACCACCTGCTTCTGATACTCTTTAAAGGAATCGCCCATGGCCTCCTTAAATGCCACTGCCTTGGCTGAGATCACATGGACCAGCGGACCACCCTGAATGCCCGGAAAAATTTTTGAATCAAGGCTCTTTCCCCATTTCTTTTTTGCAAGAATAAGTCCGCCGCGCGGCCCACGCATGGTCTTATGGGTGGTGGTGGTGACGAAATCCGCATGGGGAACGGGTGACGGGTGCACCCCTGCTGCAACAAGACCTGCGATGTGAGCCATATCCACCATGAACAGGGCTCCAATCTGATCTGCTATTTTTCTGAACCCTTCAAAATCGATAAATCGTGAATAGGCGGAGGCACCGGCAACAATCATTCTGGGCCGGTTCTCAAACGCGATGCGTTCTACCTCCTCCATATTGATCTGTTCCGTTTCCTTATCAACCCCGTAGGAGAGAAAATTAAAGAGCTGACCTGAAAAGTTGACCCCGCTGCCATGGGTGAGATGGCCTCCATGGGCAAGATCCATACCGAGTACCTTGTCACCTGGTTTCAGCGTTGCAAAATAGACAGCCATGTTGGCCTGAGATCCTGAATGAGGCTGAACATTGGCATACTCTGCACCAAATATCTCACAAGCACGGTCAATGGCAAGACTTTCCGCGATATCAGCATAATCACAGCCGCCATAATACCTTTTTCCCGGGTATCCCTCGGCATATTTATTGGTGAAAATTGATCCCTGGGCCTCTAAAACCGCACGGGACACAATATTTTCCGATGCAATCAGTTCGAGTTGACTATCCTGGCGCTCATATTCACGGTTGATACAGTTAAAAATATCAGGATCACTGTTTTCTAAAGTAGCCATATATCGTTTTCTCTCATTGGTCGAATTAAATCTGTACTGTTCAGGCATGAACTAAACAGACGAAAAAACCGGCAGACCCTGGTGGCATGCCGGTTTTAGCGATATCATATAGTAAAAATCACGTTAACTGAACTGGGCGATACGGCGTTGATGCCTGCCTCCTCCGAATGGAGTGTCAAGCCAGGTCCGTACTATCTCCATGGCAACACCGGGTCCGGTTACCCGTTCACCAAGACAAAGCACATTGGCATCGTTATGTTCACGACTCATTTCCGCAGTAAAATGTTCACTGCACAGTGCAGCCCGGATTCCCTGGTGTTTATTTGCCGCCATGGAC
>JAMOMO010000390.1 GCA_027067035.1 Desulfobulbaceae bacterium | reverse complement strand
CTTGAACAACAGCAAGATAAACAACAGCGTTGCTGCAATAAAGGCACTGTACAAGGCCAAGGGCTATTACAACACCCAGGTCACAGCCCAGATCAGTTACCCAAATGACGAAAGCGCTGAACTTCGTTTTGTCATCGATGAAGGCGACAAGATCTACATCAAAGAGATCAAGTTTGTCGGCAACAAGAGCTTTGACAGCGATGAGCTGGAAGACATAATTGAATCCAGTGAAAAAAACTGGCTTTCCTGGCTCACCGAAGGCGGGCTGATGAAGCAGCAGATGCTCGAACAGGACGTTGCCAGGCTTGGTTCGTTCTATAACAACCAGGGATTCCTGGAGGTCAAAATAGCAAAACCCCAGGTGAGGCAGGAAGGCGACTGGCTCTATATCACCTTCACCATTGAAGAAGGGCCGCGCTACAGGGTTGGAACCGTCTCCTTCCAGGGTGACCTGATCGCTGACAAGCAGAAGTTGCGCAGCATGCTCACCATCCAGAACCAGGAATTCATCAACCGCCAGATCCTGCGCCAGGATGTACTGAGACTCACCGACTACTACTCTGAAAACGGCTTTGCCTTTGCAGATATCCGCCCCAAAACAATTCGTTCAGCGACCGGAGCCCGGGTTGATATCCTCATCGATATCAGCAAGGGTGACCTTGTCTATATCCAGCGCATCTCCATTAAAGGAAACAGCAGGACCCGTGATAATGTCATCCGGCGTGAACTTAAAATCGCAGAGGGTGGTATCTTTGATTCCAAGGCACTGCGACTCAGCACCCAGCGTCTGCAACGCCTCGATTTCTTTGAAGAGGTTAATATCGTTCCCGAGCCAGCGCTGGATCCTTCAAAGATGAATGTTACCATCAATGTAAAAGAAAAATCCACCGGACAGTTCAGTATCGGAGCAGGTTACAGCTCTGTTGATTCCTTCATGCTCATGGGTGAAATCTCAGAGAACAACTTTCTCGGCCGTGGTGACAGGCTGTCACTTTCAGCCAATCTCAGCGGAACATCCAACCGCTTCAACCTGAACTATACGGATCCCAAGTTCCGCGATTCAGACCTCTCCGTCGGTGCCGACATCTTTAACTGGTTCCGGGAGTACGATGACTATGACAAGGATTCCAAGGGTGGAGCCATCCGTTTTGGCTACCCGATCTTTGAAAAATGGCGTGGTTACGGCAGCTACAGTTACACCGACACCACCCTCAGTAACGTTTCAGAATTCGCTTCACAGATCATCATTGATTCAATGGATATCAAGGTGACCAGTGCCGTTAAATTCGGAATGGTCCGCGACACCCGTGACCGCAGAGTCGGAGCTTCCAGAGGATCTGAGAACTCCGTCAGCGTCAAGTATGCCGGCGGTCCCTTTGGCGGTGATGCTGAATTCACCAAACTTGAGGCCTATACCAGCTGGTACTATCCACTGCCATGGACCACCGTGTTTCATTTCAAACTCTCCGGTGGCCAGGTGTGGGAAAATGAGACCGGTCAGCTACCTGTATACGAACGCTTCTATCTCGGTGGCATGAATACCATCCGCGGATTTGAATATGGCAAGGCAAGTCCCATTGACCCGGTCACCGGTGACCGGATCGGTGGCGACAAGATGTGGTACACCAACATTGAATACGTCTTCCCGCTGATCACCGAGGCCGGCCTGCGTGGTGTTCTCTTCTTTGATGCAGGTAAAGTCTACGCTGATGAAGAGGACTGGAACATTGACAGCTACAACAAGGCGGCCGGTGTGGAACTCCGCTGGATGTCACCCATGGGGCCCCTTCGCCTGGTATGGGGTTACAATCTCGACCCCAAGGATGATGAAGACAGTTCCGTCATCGACTTCTCCATCGGTGGCTCTTTCTGATCCAACAGCTCCACGCATACTTTTCACACCTTATCGGCTGCATGGTCTCCATGCAGCCTGACTTTTTTTACAGCCATGGCCACTCCCTTCAGTACAGATCACATCAAGGCCGGGTCCTCCCGGAGCATGGCTTCACTGCGAGGGAGCTCCAAGGCTCTGCTTGCTGCGATTCAGGCAGAATCCCAGCCCTGCTGCTGCATTGTTCCGGATGAAGAGATGGTGGCCCGGGTTGAGGCGGATCTCAGGCTCTTCAGCAAAGTCCCGGTCTTCACCTATCCCGGTTATGAGATCCCCCCCTACACCCCGCTCTCCCCCGACCCCGTAACCACTGCAGCCAGGCTTTCCACACTCTACCGCCTCCATGAAACAGAAGGGAATTTCATCCTTGTCGTATCAGCCGAGGCCCTGATGCGCAGAATTCTTCCGGCAAAAGTCCTCTCTGACAACGCGGAACTTCTTCTCTCCGGCGAAGACACTGACCGGGATGATCTGATCGGCACACTCGAAGAACTCGGATACGAAAAGGTCAGCCTTGTTCAAAGTGTTGGTGACTACTCCGTTCGTGGCGGAATAGTCGACATTTTTCCTCCCTCATTTCTCGCTGACGGCATTCACCACAGCACTCCCCTGCGCCTTGATTTCTTTGGTGATACCATTGAGTCCCTGCGTGGTTTCGACCCGGTCAGTCAACGCTCAATAACAGAAATCTCCGAGGCCGTCCTGCTCCCCGCAAGTGATATCTGCTATCCGGCTGCCTCTTCAGAGAAGATGAAAAACATCCTGAGCTGTTTTGACTCCTGCAGTGCAAATCTTTCCTGGGACAAAGAGGAGAGCAGCAGAATTCGTGAGCAGATCGCAAACGGTGTCCGCTTTGCAGGAATGGAATTTTTCCTCCCTGTCTTTTATCCTGAAGACCGGGAGGGTGTGACCAGCGTCTTTGATTTCCTCCCGCAACAGAGCTGCCTCATCCACTTTGCTCCGGAACTTGAGAATCAGGCACGGGCACTGGTTGAGGAACGGATCATGAACAACTATGAGGAGGCCCGGAAGATTGGGGCCCCTGCCCTTCCCCCCGGTGAACTCTTTCTTCCCGAAGAAGAATACGGGAAACAGAGCGAAGCCTTTGCCGCTATCTTCTGTTCCTCATTCAGTGACGGAGAGGATTTTCATCCCCTGAGCGCCACAAACCATCAGGTTTTAAAGCAGGAGATCAGCCTGCGCCGCAAGGAGCGTGGACTGGTGCCTCTGCTCTCCGAACAGATCCATTCCTGGCAGAATCTTGGTGAACATGTCCTCCTCTGCTGCCGCTCCCCGCGCCAGACAAAAACCCTGGCGGAACTGCTCGAAAAACACCAGCACACCATAGAGATTCTTGAAAGCCCCCTCGACCCGTCCACCTTTCACCAGAACGCGTCCCCTGACACCCTCTATCTCTGCGACCAGCCCCTGAGCCGTGGTTTTTCCCTCAGCTCACCCGCCATACACTTTCTCTCTGAGAGTGAGCTCTTTGGTGAAATGCGTATCGGCAACAGAAAGAAGAGCAGAGAAGCGTCCGGCGAGCCCATACGCTTTTCTGAACTCCATGACGGTGATGTCGTGGTTCACCGTGACCATGGCCTGGGGCTTTATCTGGGAATGGCCACCCTTGAGATGCAGGGGGTTATCAATGATTACATGCTCCTTGAATACCGTGACGGAGACAAGCTCTATCTCCCCGTTGACCGTCTCAATCTGATAAGCCGTTACGAGGGGCTCTCCGACAAGGCCCCCCGGATTGACAAGCTCGGCACCGGATCGTGGCGGGCCACCAAGGCAAAGGTCAAGGAGGAGGTGTGGAAGGTTGCCGAAGAACTTCTTGAAATATATGCCCGACGCGAGCTGCGCGAAGGACGACGCTTTTCAGCACCCGGTGAACTCTTTCAGGAACTTGAGGAATCCTTCCCCTATGACGAAACAGTGGGCCAGGACAAGGCCATCACCGACGTTATTGATGATCTCTGCAGTGATAAGCCCATGGACAGGCTGGTCTGCGGTGATGTCGGCTATGGAAAAACCGAAGTTGCGGTTCGTGCCGCATTCAAGGTGGTGGAAGACGGACTGCAGGTTGCCATTCTGGTCCCCACAACCGTTCTGGCGGAACAGCACGCCAAGACCTTCAGGGAACGGATGCAGGGCTTTCCGGTCACCGTTGAATGCATCAACCGCTTTCGCTCTTCCGCTGAACAGAAAAAGATCATCAGGGAGCTTGGCAGCGGTAAGATCGATATTATCATCGGCACCCATCGCCTGCTCTCAAAGGACATCCGTTATCGTGAGCTCGGCCTGCTCATCATTGATGAGGAACACCGCTTCGGAGTGAGCCACAAGGAGAAGATCAAACAGATCAAATCCGAAGTGGACATCCTCACTCTCACGGCCACCCCCATCCCGCGCACCCTGCAGATGTCCCTGCTCTCCATTCGTGACCTCTCTGTCATTTCCAGTCCCCCGGAACATAGAAGGCCTGTCAAAACCTTTGTTGCCCGTTATGACGACCTGGTGATTAAAGAGGCCGTTGTCAAAGAGATGCGCCGTGGCGGTCAGGTATTTTTTGTCCATAACCGGGTAAAATCCATCTATAAAATGGCATCCAGTGTCCAGGAACTGGTTCCCGAAGCCCGCATTGCCGTGGCCCATGGTCAGATGAGCGGCAAGGAACTCGAAGAGATCATGGTGCGTTTTGTAAACCGGGAGATCGACGTGCTGGTGGCAACCACCATCATTGAATCAGGTCTTGATATTCCATCGGCCAACACCATGATAATCAACCGTGCCGACATGCTTGGGCTTGCCGAAATTTACCAGCTCCGCGGCCGTGTCGGCAGATCTTCGGCCCAGGCCTTTGCCTACCTGCTGGTACCTTCTCTGGACAGTCTGAGCAAGGATTCAAAAGACCGGCTGCGGGCACTTATGGAGTGCAACGAACTGGGCGGCGGATTCAAACTTGCCATGAGCGACCTGCAGATTCGCGGCGGCGGCAACCTCCTTGGAGTCTCCCAGTCTGGTCACATTGCTGCAATCGGCTATGACCTCTACCTTGATCTCCTCCAGAGAACTGTTGCCGACATGAAGGCCCGTGCTGCCTCAGGAGAGGATGGAAGCCTGAAACAGGAGCGGGTGGAGACTGAAATAAACCTCCAGATCTCCGCCTACATCCCGGAAGACTTCATTCCTGATATATCACAGCGTTATATCAGCTACAGGCGTATCTCAGCACTCTCGGGCACCGGCTCCGCCGAGGCCTATGACGATTTAAGAGAAGAACTTGCCGATCGCTACGGAAAGATCCCTGAAGAGACTGAAAACCTCTTTAAAATCGTTGCCCTCAAGCATGAGCTTGCCGGACTGGGGGTCAGTAAACTTGAAAAAGGCAAAGACTCCTTTGTCTTCAGCTTTGTGGAGAACCCTCCCATTGATCCCGCTCTCCTGATGGACTACATCCAGAAGGGCAGCAGGATTAAAAAATCACAGCCCCGCAGGCTCACCCCGGATGGAAGGCTGATAATTCCGGCCGCCATTGACACCCAGGACCGACTGTTCACCGTATTACAGAGAATACTTGGGGAACTTTCCGCATTAACGCAGCAACACACCTGACGGACATGCCATGACACATACCCAGATAAAACCCGATTTCCGCTGGTCCCAGGTGGATACCGTCCTCCTTGATATGGACGGTACCCTGCTGGACAAATATTTTGACGACCATTTCTGGGAAGAGTTTGTCCCGAAAGTCTTTGCGGAGAAAAACAATCTCTCTGAAGAGGATGCCAGAAAGGCTTTACTGCAGCGCTATCAAAGTGTGGAAAACACCCTGCAGTGGACAGATCTTGACTACTGGTCCGACAGACTGGGCCTGGATATCCCTGAGCTGAAATGCAAAGTTGACCACCTCATCCAGGTACACCCCTACGTAAGCACGTTTCTCGACTACATTAAGAGCATAAACAAAGAAGTCCACCTGGTCACCAATGCCCACTCCAAAACCCTTGAAATAAAGCTTCGCAAAACCGCACTGGGATCCCGTTTTGATCGCATTGTCTGCGCCGAAGAGATCGGCTACGCCAAGGAACAGCCGGAGTTCTGGGGAAAGCTGGAAAAACATCTTGCCTACCAAAAGAGCCGGACACTGCTCGCCGATGATACTGCCAGGGTTCTTCGCGCAGCCAGGGACTCCGGCATGGGCTTTCTTGTTTTTGTTGCACGACCAAGTTCACGAATCCCCGTTGAATTCTCCCCCGAATTCCCCTCCATCACCTATTTCAACGAACTGATCCCCTGACAAAGTTTATCGTCTTTTTATTTTTTTCTTTGTGAAAGAAACTCCTATATGATATTATTTCCTAGTCAACATGATACATATTCATTCTTATTTTCAGATGGCCGTATAAATTTGAGTCATCGCATACAGGAGATTTCCCATGGCACTCAGCTCATATGAAGCAAAAGACCTTTTTCAGTGGCTCACCGACAAAGAAGACATTCTGGTCCTTGATGTAAGAAATGAACAGGACTTCAATCGATTCCAGGTGGAATCCCCGTATCCCTTTGACATGAAGAATGTCTCCTACTATGACTTCATGGAGATTGAAGAGGAGTCCGTTGCCAGGGTTCCCAAAGGACGGGCAATCCGCATTGTCTGTGCCAAAGAAGGATCTGCAAAATATGTCGGTGAAATCCTGGTCAAGCATGGTTTCGATGATGTGCGCTATCTCACCGGCGGCATTAAAACCTGGGGAAATCTCCTGGTTCCGAAAGCGGTGCGGGAAGGGGACGACTACAGCCTGTATCAGTTTATCCGTCCAGGAAAAGCCTCCTGCAGCTATGGTATCTGCTCCGGCGGAGAGATGATGGTCCTTGACCCGAGCCGGAATATCGATTTTTACATCGACTTTGCCGCCAGTAAAAACTGTACCATCACCAAGACCTTTGAGAGTCATCTCCAGGCTGATTATATTGCCGGATCACGGCAGCTCGCCGAAAAAACCGGGGCCGTATTTTATGGTGGTATTGACTTTGAGGGAACCAAAGCCGGACACACTCTGGTTGCCGATGGTGAAATCCACAGTTTCAGCAATGGCGGCCCCGAGGTAAAGATCATGCTCACCCCTGGTCATACTCCCGGTTCCTTCACCATGATTGTGGACAACACCTATATGCTCTCAGGTGACACTGTCTTTATTCAGTCCATCGGACGTCCTGATCTTGGCGGCCAGGCCGAGGACTGGGCAGTACTG
>JAMOMO010000389.1 GCA_027067035.1 Desulfobulbaceae bacterium | reverse complement strand
GTTGCCTTTTTCAACTGTGGTGAAAGATTCTGCGTATCAAGGATAATTGCCGCCAGAAGAAGAGAGGCCACATCTCTATCAATGTGTACACTGTGGCGCATGAATTCTTCGGCTATCAGAGTTGCAGTGGAACCAACAGTGCGAATAATCCGCGGAGAGACATTCCGAAAGAGCCCGGCATCCTTATGATGATCTATTATGGCCGATATTCTGGATGAATAGCTGATCCAGTCAACTCCCGGCTGGTTATGGTCAACAAGGATCAGTTCAGCATTTTGCAGCAGGGCAGGCAGGTTCACTGTATCAATAAAAAGAAGGTCATCGGGAGAAATTCCCGAGAGTGACAGCAGGTAGAGGATCTCTGTTCTCAGAACAAAATCACTCCTTGTGCAGTTGATAAGAGCAACTGCTGCTGTTCCGCTGCGGATACTGTGCAGATATGCATAACAGAGGGAAGAGACAACTGAGTCAAGATCGGCAGCTTCATTACCGACGACAACAGTGTGGCAGTGCCGCGTTTTGTCTCTCATGGAAGAAATATAGTTTTGAAAAGCAGCCATAAGCTGAATCATTCCCTGGCAGGGCGTCGCAGATCCCGTAAAAACAGATCAGAGCAGGGATCACAGAAGGTCCCTGCACACCACAGCTGAATAAAAAAAAAGGGTGTTCCCGGAATAAATAGTCCGGAAACACCCTGAACAGAAACGGCTAGAGAGTGCCGTGATCCTGAGTTGCTTATCAGCAGCCAAATGCTTTCTGCAGATCAGGTACTACCTGTTTTTTACGGCTCATCATGCCATCAACCCACATGGAGGTTCCGTCAATTTTTCCACCGAAGGCACTTTCAATCAATGCCTCGTCATCGGAAACAACTACCAGATCGGTACCTTCTTTGACAACGTCGGTGAGCATAAGAAGTACGGTGTGGCGTCCATCTGCTTTCACTTCCTTGGCAGCAGCAAGGAGATCGTCGCGAATTGCAGCAACCTGATCAAGGGTGGCAAGCTCAAGCTGTCCAACACCAACTTTTTTGCCGTTCATATCAAAATCTTTGTAGTCACGGAAAAGAAGATCCTTTGCAGGAACACCATCAACAGAGGATTTTGCCTTGAGCATATCCATGAAAAGTGCATCGGTATCATCAACACCTGCGGTAACTTTCAGCTCGGCTACTGCAGCTTTATCATCATCGGTACAGGTGGGGGACTTAAAGTTTACGGTATCGGAGAGGATGGCTGACAGCATTCCGCCGGCAACATCTTTTGGTACAGCAACACCAGCATCTTTGAACATTTTGTTCAGAACGGTTCCGGTACAGCCAACGGGCTCAACGCGAACAAGAATAGGCTGATTGGTGGTCACATCACCAACTTTGTGATGATCAACGATGGTTACAACTTCAGCATCGGTGATGTTAGCAGGAGCCTGTCCAATATCACTGAAATCTACAAGGGCAACTGTTTTTCCAGCGGCATCCATCATCTCTTCAGGAGCAGCAAGACCGAAACGCTCAAGAACAACAGTTGACTCAGGGTTGAGATCTGCAAGAGTTGACTGCATACAGGCCTTGGCATCCTGGCCCTGTGCGTTTAAAAGAGCAGCAAGACCAATGGCTGCGGTTACTGAATCGGTATCAGGATTAGAGTGGCCTGTTACGTGAATTGTCATGGTGTTTTCCTCCGTACACTTTATTTATTGAAAAATGTCCCATTTCGGGGATTCCTTAACTTCTCTTAAATTGTTGGGAACAATAGTGCTTTAGCAGGTTCGAGTCAAGTGGAAAACTAAAACCTGAAGGAAAAATAATGGACTGATAATTAGTATGATTGATCGTGACTTTAGCTCATACCTGCGGTATATTAGATGATCTGATTGAAGACAATCTTCCCTTAGCAATGGTTCTTTTCATGGATCCTTCCGAAGAAAAAAAACAGGACACACCTGTACAAAAAAAGAAAAGCAGACTCATCCCCACGTTTCTGCTGGGCCTGCTGCTGGTCACCATTGTCGGCATTGGACTCTATTTCTATTCAGGATCAACGCATGAACCGGCACCCTCCTCCCCTTCCGGTATGACCGGAAACTCTGGAGCCGAAAAAAAGAGCCCGCAGGCCCCGCCTGCAGTTGCAGATACGGAAGAGAATACAGAGTCCGGCAAGACTCCTGAAAACACGGCACTTGTGCCGGATCAGGACAGCATTCCAGCCGGATCTGCCGCAGAGGACACAGATACGCTATCCCACGAGCAGCACAACACGCCTCCGCCAACCGACGACAGAAGAGTCGGGGAAGGCGAAACTGCCGCCAGTGAAACCGTTGCCCGGGAAGCAGTGGTTCAGGTATCAGTCTGCGAAAAGCCTGCCCGGCAGTTAGAGGAGTTCTATAATACTCTTGACCTGCGACCGTATATAAGCCGGCATCAGCTTCCTGAAGGAAGTGAGAAACATTTTACAAAGCTCATCCAGAAGCTCCTCGCCAACCCACCGCAGGTGACACGGGAATCAGACGATCTCTACACCATACTCAAAAACACCGCTCACTTTTTCAGAGTTTCCGGAAAAGAGAATATCCTGATGATGAAGGGTATTCTTGACAATGAAAAAGGCAGCGTTGAACAGGTGCTTGCAGATTACTATTTCCTTATCACGGAGCCTGAGTGTGAACAAAGCCCCATTGCACAAAACATCGACCATGCAGCCCTATACGAATACGCCTGTTTTTTCCTGAACACAATGGGCGGACGCCTCTATCTCTTCCGAAGAGACTCCCTGTCACGCATGGTTGTAACCTACTATGCAGTTCTTCTTGTCGACAGAGCCAACACCCAGAACAATAACCTCCACGGTATTGCCTTAAAACCTGTCATTGACATGCTTATTGCGGAAATGGAAGCCGGGGGCTCGTCACTTCAATCTTCGGAAAAGTATCTTGATACCCTTTACGACCTGAAACAAAAATACCAGGACGAATAGATTTTCTCCTGTTCTTCTTGATTTTCCATGCTTCCGGCTCTATAGTAAAAACTATAGCTGATAATACTTCTCAAGGTTAACAGGCATGATGCAGAGCGTATCACAATCATACAGTTCCTCCGTTTACGCAACTGTTCAAAATTCTTCGCCATCCCTGGCCAGACGCGGCGGCACAGACCCGCCTTCTCTGAACAAGCAGGTACAGTGGTCCGGGAACAGCGGTGGCGACCCTGCCACCATCTCTGCCAGGGGCCGGCAGCTCTCCAAAAATGCCCGTCAGGCCGACGGTGGCGAAAATACCAGGGAAACTCCTTCCGAAGAGCTCTCAACAAAAGCTCCTGATGAACAGAATCTCAGCCAGGAAGAACTGCGAACCATGGCTGATCTCCAAAAACGTGACACTGAGGTCAGGGCACACGAACAGGCACACCTTTCAGCTGCTGGTCAATATGCTGCTGGAGGCGCTTCTTTTTCTTATGTCACCGGACCAAACGGGAAACGATATGCAAACGGTGGTGAAGTCCCCATTGATATCTCCAGAGAAAAAACACCTGAAGCCACCATTCAGAAGATGCGGACTGTTCGTCGTGCAGCCCTTGCACCGGCAAACCCCTCTGGAGCTGATCGTGGAATAGCCGCCCAGGCAAGCTCTCTGGAAGCTCAGGCCATGAAGGAGCTCCAGGAGCAGTCTCAGGTCGCAACATCCACAGCATCTGAAGATTCAAATGGCAGTGAAAACGTGGCTGGAACAAAGCGCCGTGCTGATATTACTGGTGAAAATCAGCCATCCGGTGTAGACTCCAGCCAGCAAATTTCAGGAGTCAGCCGTAAATCAATGACTTCCGCATATCAGGCCATTGCAGCACTTGCTGCCTGACAGCCTCTCCTTCTTCAGACCCGGAACTCATGGATTCATCCACATTTAATCAGCAGTTTTTCGATTTTTTACAGTCCTGCCCCACACCGTTCCATGTCACAGATTTTATTGCATCAGGCCTTCAGGAGGCAGGATTCATCGCACTGCACGAAGGTGAAGACTGGCATATGGAAAAGGGCAGCGGCTATTTCTGCTGCCGTGACAATGGAACAATTATCGCCTTTAAAGCCAACCCTCAGTCCGGCCCCGATGCTCCCTGGCGAATGTGCGGAGCACACACTGACAGCCCTGCACTGCAGATTAAACCCAATGCCATACGATCATCCAACTCACTTGAGCAGCTCTGTGTGGAAGTCTATGGTGGTCCCCTGCTCAACACCTGGTTTGATCGCGACCTCGGGATCGCCGGCAGAGTAACAGTGGCTACGGAGAGTGGCAGCCTCCTCATTCGGACCATTGATTTCAACAGACCGATGGCAATACTTCCAAGCCTTGCCATTCATCTCGACAGAGGGGCCAACAAAGAGCACTCCATCGAGAAACAGAAACAGCTCTACCCTCTGCTCTGTCACGCCACTGACACCACAGTCTCTTTTGAGGACTTAATCCTTGAGCAGCTGCACCACCAGTATCCTGACAGTAGCGCAGCAGAGCTCCTCGGGTTCGACCTTTTCTGCTACGACTGCCAGGCTCCATCGTTTATCGGGCGAAACAATGATTTCATTGCCGCAAGCCGACTGGACAACCTGCTGAGTTCCTATGTCGGTTACAGGGCTCTTCTGGAAGATGGCCTGAGGGACAACTGCCTCCTGCTCTGCAGCAATCATGAGGAAATTGGTTCTTCATCTGTGGCCGGTGCCCAGGGGAATTTCCTTCAATCAGTTCTATGCAGACTGCTGCCGGATGATTCACTGCGGGCACAGAGCATGCACAAATCGCTCTTTATATCCATGGATAACAGCCATGCCGTTCACCCGAATTTTGCAGAGAAACATGACCCGCAGCACCTCCCCCTCCTGAACCATGGACCTGTGGTGAAGTACAACAGCAACCAGCGTTATGCAAGTACCTCACGCTCAGCGGCACTGTTCAAAATACTCTGTAATGAGAAAAAAATTCCATACCAGGCATTTGTGATGAACAATGATATGGCATGCGGGTCCACCATCGGCCCCATCGCTGCCACAACCCTTGGAGTGCAGACAGTTGATATCGGGGCCCCAAGCCTTGCCATGCACTCTATTCGTGAAACCACGGGCAGCAGGGACCCCTATATGCTCTATCAGTCCATTGCGCACTATTTCACACGTTCAGTCCTGCCGCGGATTACAGACTGATGCGTCCTTCTCTTCTGACACATTTTTTGCTGTCCCTTGCCATACTTCTCTGCCTCAGCAGTGTTGAAGCCGCTGAATTAAAGAGCAGTATAAACAGGTACAAAGGTACCGTGGTGAGTGAAGAAACCCTTGACCAACTGGAACCCTATAACAAATATATCAATTATTTCTCACAGTTCACCTTTTTCAGGAGAAACCACAAGGTGAGTCCGGATTTTATTCGGGCGCTGATTATTGCGGAGTCAAACGTTGATCCCCGGGCGGTTTCGTCAAAAAATGCCATGGGTCTGGGGCAGATTATCTACACCACGGGCCAGGAGGCTGCACGGGAGCTGGCACGATCCCGTTTCACCTTTAAGTATGTTGATAAAAAGAAACTCGCCGCCCTGCAGAAAGAAGACCTTTTTGATCCGGCAACCAACATCCTTCTGACCTGCTACCTTATCTCAAAATATAACTATAAGTTCAACGGCAGACTTGAGCTTGTGCTCTCTGCCTGGAACGCCGGAGAAAACCACAAGGCCTTAAGTGACGGCCAGCCGGTCCCCTACGCCGAAACAATGAACCTCATTGGAAAGATTAACGGCTATTACATATCTCTTCTCCAAAAGAAAAAGCACATCTCCATCTATGCCAGGCCATAAGGTATCTTCAGGCAAGCAGATCCACCTGCTGTATTGTTCCCACACTCCCGTTCTCCCTGACAAAGATCCCCGTGGACTGCACCTGTCCCAGAAGGCTATTCTCTGCGTCTGTGAGTGAAAAGCGTGTTGCGGCAGATCCGAGATACAGTGCACCTATGCCTTTTTCGCCAAGGGCAAAAAGCCTGCTGTTCCCATCACTGTCCCGGGTCCATATCCGAAGTTTCTCATAGATCGGATCATTCCCGTCAATCCAGTTATTACCGTCACTGTCATACCCGGCAAGATCAGTAAAGCCATTTCCGCTCTCGGGACCAAAGAGTTCAGAGCCATTGTTGATGATGCCGTCGTTATTACCGTCAAGTGCAAGGAAACCACTCCCTTCGCGCAAAAAGGCTATTTGCTCATCAGCCCCATCGTTATCAATATCAAAGGAGAAATCCGTCTGGTTCAGCTGTGCCGCAGTACCACTGAAATTAATGACCAGCGGGTCTTTCAGGGCTTCTCCGGTGCGAAGGGAAATATTGTGTTCCTCATAAAATGAACGACTCATTGTCAGGGAAACAGAAAAATCTATCTCCTTTCCATCCTCAGTGACAAGTGTACCGTCTGCCTGAAACGAGCTGCTCTCAGATTCAGAATAGGATTCATGATACTCATAGATCATACCGCCTTCCCGGGAAACAGAATCTCCCTCAGCCACACTGCCGCTCTCCACAGACTTCTGTTGTACAGGCTCTGTTGCCTGCCCGACGCCCTGTGCTGATGGCATTTTGACAACAGCCATCCTTTTTCCGAGGGTTCTCTCGATCATGGACTGCAACACCCTGAAATTTAAACTCAGCATCACTTCCTGCTCTTCGGCACTTTGCAGATCAGTCACTGCTGTTCTGCGGCCCCTGGCTGCCTGCTGTGTGATATTCACTCCCACGGCCGTTTCCGCCAAAGAAGCTTTTTCAGTATTTTTCATCAGCTGGGCACTGCCGCCGTTTGTCTGCCGGAGCTCCTGGCCTTCATCACCCTTCCAGACGGTGAGAGATTCGGTTTTCGTGTGAGATTGCGTGAAACTTCTTTCGGAATGCAACTGGATTGCGGATGCGGAAATTTTCATGTTTATACCCTCCCTGGTATTCATGAAAATGCGGGGAAAACACTTCAGTCAGCGACGACTGAAGCGCTGAAAAAAAACCTTGTATCTTTATCGACAGGAAAGCAGTTTTTCTTTAGCTCCCCCTTAATTCCAGAATAACATCCCGTTAATACAGCTCATATTATATTGATCTGTAGAGGTTTTTTACAAATGGACTCCATTTTTCTGCACCCTGCTGCAGACTCAGCTGCCGGCGCAAAAGCCCTGAAACAAAAAAAGCCCTGTAATTCATAAGAAT
>JAMOMO010000388.1 GCA_027067035.1 Desulfobulbaceae bacterium | reverse complement strand
CAACCAAGTCCAATATGATTGCTGAATCCCGTGGCTATAAGCGATTTGAATCCATCCAGAACAACTTTTCACTTTTAAACCGGCGTTTTCTTGATGAAATGGTGGAGATGTGTCGCAGGGAGCAGATATCTCTGCTGCCCTATTCGCCCATTGCGGGAGGTGTATTGACAGGAAAGTACAATCACGACGCTGAAGGCTCCTGCAGATTCAAGATATATTCACAGTCGGAAGATCCAAGAATCCGCGCCATGGTCTCCCGCTTTGTGAACAGCAAAACCCTTGCGGCAACGGCACGCTATCTGGAAATTGCAGAAAATATTGGAATTGCCCCTGCCACCCTGGCTGTGGCCTGGAGCAAACAGTTTGACTTTGTGGCTTCAACCATTATCGGGGTGACAAGCCTTGCCCAGCTTGATGATTCCCTGGCTGCAATGGATCTTGAACTGTCAGATGAGGTACTGGCCCTCTGTGATGCGGTACATAATGATATCCTCTACCCCATGGGCTAGGCACTGACAGGAGAAGGGGTCACATGGTGATCTCGAAATCTTCTCTCTGATCGTTGCTGAGTACCCTCTTGATCAGTTCCAGACCGGTGCGGAGCTCCGCCATCGACCGGGCTCCGCTGAGTGAAATCCGTGCTGCAGCAGGTGCTGCGGCGTCACCAACAATGAATTTTTCCGCCCCAAAGACATTAACCCCGAGTTCCCGCATCCTGAGCTCAAATGCAGCCCCCCGCCATGGAGCGGGGAGATCCAGCCAGATATAGAAGCCGCTTTCAATTCCAGTGAAACTGAAGTCGTGAAGGATTTCCCGGGCCAGCGCAAAACGTCTGGAAGCCTCCTGCCGTTTTGCGGCAATGACTCTGTCTGCTGTTCCATCCTTAATCCACATGGTGATCAGTTCTATGTTCAGTGGCGGCGTCATCCACATGGTATTCAGGATGGCCTCATGGATTGCCCTGCGATACTGTTCAGGGACCACCACAAAGGCCACCCGAAGCCCTGCTGCCAGGGCCTTGGATATTCCGGCAATATATATTCCCTGTTCCGGCAGAAGACTGCTGAGCGGGGGGATGACGCCGGGACGGGTGAGATCATAGGCATCATCTTCAATGACCAGAAGTGCATGTTTTTTTATGACCCTGCTCAGTTCCCGACGTCTGTCCGCGGATATGGTTGCTGTGGTGGGGTTGTGGACACCAGGGATAAGGTAGACGCCCTTTATCTCTTCACGGCGACAGATACGATCAAGGCTTTCGGCCACCATTCCCCTGTGATCCATTTCAACCGGGACCAGACGTATTTCCAGCATGGCAGCAAGTGTTTTGATTCCGGGGTAGGTAAGACAGTCCGTGGCAATCCGGTCTCCCGGACGAAACAGACCTGCCAGTACACAGTTGAGTCCATGCTGGGCTCCGGAGCAGATACTGATGCCTGCTGCAGAACTGTGGAGGCCGAAACGACTGGCCCATTCAGCTCCAACGGCGCGGTGTTCCGGTCGGCCCCCCGGATCCGAGTAGTGCATGAGTGCGGAGATGTCCCGTCTCCGGCATATCTTTTTCAAGCCATCTTCAAGGGAGGGGTCCAGCTGGTAAAGGGGATTGATCAGACCGAGTTCAATCATTCCGGAACTGTGACTCTCAGGGGAGACCATGGGAGTATTTACATTGGCATCGGAGCTGACATAGGTGCCGCGGCCCACAGTGCCGGCGATGAGCCCACGCTGCTCCGCCTCCCTGTATCCCTTTGTCACGGTGCTGACATTTATTCCTAAAATATCAGCAAGATCACGGTGCGTCGGCAGTTTTTCTCCGGGGTGGAGGCGGCCGCAGGCAATATCGCCTGCAATGGCGTCAGCCAGTCGCCTGTAGAGTGCTCCGGAAGCGTTTTGTATGTTTGGGGTCCATATTGTCATGCATACAATAATTACATTGACAGCACACAATGTCAAGAATATATCTGGCTGAAACGTTGTCGGGGGGGTGTTTCTCTTTTTATTCTCATCAGAGGTTTTGTAAAATGCTGGATAATCTTTTTCCATTTATTGTTTTTGTCATTGCCATGACCGGGACACCGGGACCCGGAAATCTCACCATGCTGGCCATCGGGCAGACCACAGGGTTTCGCAGTTCCATTCCATTTCTTATGGGAACGGCGGTGGGTTGTATTGTTCTCGATTCTCTGGTTGCCTGTGGACTGGGGGAGGTGATTATGGCGTCACCTGCACTTGGCATCACCCTGCGGGTTGCCGGATCACTCTATATACTCTATCTCGCTGTCAGGATACTCTCTCTGCAGCTGACGGAAAAAACCGTGAAAAAGCGTTTCAGTTTTTATGAGGGGCTGCTGATCCACCCTTTAAGCCCGAAGAGCTGGGCCATGGCAGTGGTGGCCTTCAGTCAGTTTATGAAGCCTGAGCAGCCACTCGGGCCGCAGGTGCTGGTGTTTGTGCTCTGTTTTCTGGTCGGCCTGCTGGTCTTCCACAGCTCCTGGTGCGCTGCAGGGGCCCTTGTTCCCAGGGTGATCCATTCCAGGCGGATACTGTCTGGTGTGAATCTGACAATGGTTGCGCTGATGCTTGGGGCCACAGGCTATGCCATGTTCGCGTAGTCCCGGCAAACAGGTAGGTTCCAGCCTGGAATTGCTGGAATCAGCCTCTGTTCCGCAGCCTTGGCTGTGCCAAAAAAATGCAGTGGGCCCGGATGCCGACGTCTTTTTAGTAAAAAATGGAAAAATGGAGCGGGAAAGGGTGGCATGAATATCGAGAGCAAATAATCTGTTTGACAAACAATAATTTTTATTAGCAAAATGAAGGAGGTCGTAAATACTGTCAGGAAAAATTTTACATTGTTGAGTCCCAGCGGTCTTGACTAAGGGAAGGTAATTATGAAATTAAAAAACACCCCGATGCAGGGAAGAGTTTTAGGGGCATTTGCAGTTATCTGTCTGATGTTTCTTTTTGCCAACTATTTAACCAATATACAAAACAAAAAAATCACCGAATTGACGGCTTCCGTAAAGGATGACGTCTATCCCCATCTCACCAATTATCTCCATATTCAGGCAGATGTTGTGCAGATCCAGCAGTGGCTCACCGATATTTCGGCAACCCGGGCCGCCGCCGGATATGATGACGGCTATACTGAGGCGGAAAAGTTTTATCAGGACGCTCTGAAACGTATTGAATTCGCCAGGGAAGATCTTTTGAAGGATGGCGATAATGAGATGCTCCGGATCATGTCCTCTCTGAAAGAGAGTCTGGATGTCTATTATGTTATGGGAAAGAAACTGGCGGCTGCCTACATAGAAGGCGGGCCGGAGTCTGGAAATAAGCTGATGGATCAGTTTGATGCGTCAGCTGAAAAGCTCACCGTTATCGTGGAAGGTCTTGTGGAGGGAAATGAAAGTCAACTGGCGGATGCCCTGGGACAGATTCTCGCAGGGAGTAAGAAGAGTTCCAGAGTATTGATCATTTTCAGTGCCATAGCTCTTTTTCTCTCCATTCTTGTCTCATTTTTCCTCACCAGGTCCATCACAACACCCCTGTCGGAGCTGGTTTCCTATGCGGAGAAGATGAAAAATGGTGACCTGACAGCCCAGTCAACGCTGCTGCAGGAAGATGAAATAGGAAAACTTGCAGTGTCCTTGAATGATATGGGCCGCAATCTCCGAAGCATGTTTCAGGAGATTCTGGCAGCAACGCAGACACTGACGAAGGCCTCAAAAGAGCTGGCGTCCATCTCAACTGAGATGTCGGGAAATGCTGAACAGACCACGGCCAAGGCCAATACAGTGGCGGTTGCAGCCGAAGAGATGAGTGCCAATATGACCTCTGTTGCAGCAGCCACGGAAGAGACTTCGGTGAATGTGAACATGGTTGCCTCTGCAGCCGAAGAGATGACATCCACCATTGCCGAGATTTCCTCCAACACCGAGCAGACCCAGGCCATCACCACCAGCGCTGTTACCCAGTCTGCCAATGCCACCAGCCAGATTAAAGAGCTCGGGGCAGCGGCAAAAGAGATCGGAAAGGTCACCGAAACCATCACTGAGATATCCGAGCAGACGAATCTCCTTGCTCTGAATGCGACAATTGAGGCGGCGCGGGCCGGAGAGGCAGGTAAAGGTTTTGCCGTTGTTGCCAATGAAATCAAGGATCTGGCCAAGCAGACATCGGAGGCCACCGGACAGATTAAAGATAAAATCGAGGCTATCCAGAATGCCAGTCGCGGATCAGTAACTGAGATTACCCAGATTTCAGATATCATCAATGCCATCAATGAGAAGATAGCCATGGTTTCCCGGACAGTGCAGGAGCAGACCGATGCCACCCAGGAAATTGCAGAAAATGTCAGCCAGGCCTCCCAGGGGATTCAGGAGGTCAATGAGAATGTTGCTCAGGCCTCGGCGGTCACCGGTGAGATTGCCTCGGATATTGCATTGGTGGGTCAGGCGTCACATGACATCAATGATTCCAGTTCACAGGTGAGTGACAGTGCCGTTGGTCTGGAGAAGCTGTCGGGACAGCTTTCAGCCATTGTGAATAAGTTTAAAGTATAAGCTCACCTCGCTCCCATGGCTCTCCCGTGATTCCTCGGGCCAGCCATGGGAGTTTTACCTTCTGCGGCCTCAGTCACTGCCTTTTATGAGAGATTTTGAAATAGATTGACTTATCCCGGCCTGCTTTGTACCCTTTTTTCAGAGTAAACCTGAACGCCTGCGGCAGGTGCAGCCGAGTGCTGGCTGCATCAAATTTTCTGTGGATTGCCGCTCACGGGTTCAGGGGAAAGAGCTGATCGGGAGAAGTCACGGGGCTTCTGTTTCCAGTCGGACAAGAATACGACCTGCCAGGTCCACAGCTGAAAGCAGCGGAGGAATAATGAAGATCCGTACGGTAGACAGAGAACTCTCTCCAAAGGTCACAGCCCTGCTGCGGCAGGCCTTCCCGGGACGCAGTTATGAACGGCGTCTGGTGGAAAAGCTGCGTGACAACGGTCGGGATATTCATGAGTGGGTCTGCATCCATATTGGTAAAGTTGTGGCCCATATTATGTTCACAAATGCCTACAGGGGCAATGAGGTTTGTGGCCTGCACCTGGCTCCTTTTGCAGTGAAACCAGAGTTTCAGAGGCAGGGAATGGGATCTGAACTGCTCCGTTTTGCCCTGCGGCAGAACGTGGTGAAGGAAGGCACGGTCTTTGTCCTCGGAGATCCGAAATTTTACCGAAAGTTTGGCTTTGAATCCTGCAGCCAGCCGCTTTGTCCCTTTGACAAAAATAATGTCCATTTTTTAAGTATCCGTAACAGCGGTGAGGAGTTTACCGTTGGTTACGAGCCTGAATTTACAGAGGTGACCTGATGGAAACTGATGTACTGGTTATTCACCATGAGCCGGACCGGTATTTTAAGACCCTCTGTGACAGATTTCCGGATTTCTGTTTTCATAGTGCCGGCAGTGACGGGGAACTTGCTGAGAAGATGGAAAGCATCAGGCCGCAGATCATTTTCAGCTTTCGCTGTGATCCCATCTCCAGCTCAGCCCAGATGAAAGCTGTGCGGAATATCTGTGTCAGATGGGTACAGGTGGCAGGTGCCGGATATGACCACCTGGGTGACCTGGACGAGCTCTCCTGTGCGGTGTCCAACTGTGCCGGAGTCTTGAGCAGGTTTCAGGCGGAAACGGTTATCGGGGCAATGATCAATCTTAACTTCGGCTTTTTCCGGTATCAGCAGCAGCAACAGGAAAAGCTTTATCGCAAGCTGCCGTGGCAATCCCTTGAGGGACAGAGGCTGCTCCTCATCGGCCTTGGGCATATCGGCCGGGCAGTGGCCAGGAATGCAAAATACTTCGGCATGCATGTGACAGCGGTGCGCTCCAGGATTCAGGAGAGTCCTGAGGCGGACAGGGTCTGTACAGTGGATCAACTCCCCGAGCTTCTGCCTGAAGCGGATTTCGTCTCCCTCCATCTGCCCTACAGCGAGGAAACGCACCACTTCTTTGATGCTGCCATGTTTGCAGAGATGAAGAGAAGTGCTTTTTTTATCAACACCGCCCGTGGCAATATTGTGGATGAGGCTGCCCTGATTAACGCCCTTGGCAGGGGAGATATCCGCGGCGCCTATCTCGATGTCTTTTCTGAAGAGCCTCTGCCGCAGGAAAGTCCCCTGTGGCAGCTCGACAATATCATCATGAGCCCCCATTACTGCGATTCGGTCGTGGACTGGCATGAACGTTTTGCCGATTTTTTTGCTGAGAACCTGCAGCGCCGGCTGGCAGGAAAGGCCCTGCAGAATCGTATTCGATAGTGCGGAGGAGCACTGTGTATATAGATCATATTCGTGACGATGAGGATGTCTTCGGCTACCTGGATCGGATAAACGGTGCCTTTGAATCGGGCCTTTACGGGCAGCTCCTTGCTGCAGCCAATGAGTTCAAGGATGGTGACGGCAGCCGTGGTCTTGCGGCATCAGATGAGGCCAGTCGGGAAAAGGCCCGGCAGCTTCTGGGGCGCAGCAGAATTGCTGATCTTGCCGCACGTCCCGTGTTTGTGGATGATCTGCAGCGACTGGTTGCGGGAAGTGTTGATCGGCACTGTTTCAGTACAATCAGCGACTGGACCTTTGCAGGGCTGAAAAGTTTTCTCCTGGAAG
The DNA here is from genome assembly GCA_027067035.1 of Desulfobulbaceae bacterium. GTDB lineage: Bacteria > Desulfobacterota > Desulfobulbia > Desulfobulbales > Desulfocapsaceae > Desulfocapsa. Next base: position 577 of record JAMOMO010000388.1, on the reverse strand, counting down.
GCGCTGAAGAAGATATTCAAAGCATCATTCCGGGCCTTGACAGTGATACCATAGCCCTTGTGGTGAGGCTGATGACCAATGATGAACTCTGTCAGCTGGGCAGTAAGATCTTTAACCCGCTGCCCGACAGTTTCCTCGGGGCCAGGGGCTATCTCGGGGCCAGGATTCAACCCAATTCACCAACGGATAATCCGGAGGATATCCTCTGGCAGGTCTTTGACGGCTGGAGTTATGCAACGGGTGATCTGATGCTGGGGACCAACCCTGTTTCCGATTCTCTTGAGAATATAGCAGCCGTTGAAGCCACGTTAAAGGATATCCTGGACAGCTTTGGTCTTGCTGACTCCATGCCCTGGTGTGTTCTGGCACACATCGACAGGCAGGCAGAGCTCGAAGACCGCCTTCCCGGCAGCACTGCCATCTGGTTCCAGAGCCTTGCCGGGGTGGATGATGCCAACAGAATTTTTAATATCTCGGTGGAAAAGATGCTGAACCATGCCGGTCGGCGCAGTGGTCGTTATGGTCTCTATCTTGAGACCGGTCAGGGTGCGGATGCCAGTAACGGCATGGCCAAAGG
>JAMOMO010000387.1 GCA_027067035.1 Desulfobulbaceae bacterium | reverse complement strand
GGTGAGCCCTGCCCGCACAGGCGGGACAAACCAGCCTGAAGCGGCACCTGCAACTTTGGTGGCAATGATGACTGAGTCGCGATCCTTTCCCTGCAGCCACTCCCCGACTATCTCTTCAGTGATGCCAATGGTGGCAGCCCGTGGCGGTACCGGATAGACCTCTGCGGTGTCAAAAAAATTAATCCCGGCGTCACAGGCTTTATCCATGATGGCAAAACTTGTCTTCCTGTCACACATGGATCCAAAGGTCATGGTTCCCAGACAGACGGGGCTCACCCGCAGACCGCTTCTTCCTATATATCTAAACTCCATCACAGACCTCCTCTTTCGGTTTTCACAGACAGGATCACAACATCGGCTAGACTAGCTGGTTTGAACCATCCTTTCAAGGAAGGAGGCAAGATAAAAAAAAACGCCCCTCCAGAAGAATGAAGGGGCGGTATGAAAAACTGCGGGAGCTTACGGGCTATTTCAGTTTTCTTCCACCTCGAGCTCATCGCCGTCAAAGGTCACTGTGGCATCAAGGAATCTGCTTTTCACCCCTTTTTCCATTAAGACAGTATGTGCCATTTCCGCCCTGATACCTGTGTTGCAGAACAGGATGATTTCTTTATTCTTATCAAGCTCTGCCACACGCTCCCCAATGAGATCGACGGGAATATTTATTGCCGTTTTGACACTGCCCTCTTCAAGTTCATCGGGGTTTCGTACATCCACCAGAATGACATCAGCGGGTTGCTTCTGCACCATCTGCTCAAATAATGCCACGGAAACGGTTCCGGGTCGCGGCTTTGGTGTATAGGTGATGCTCTCTGCCGCCGGACCGCTCTGCACCGGGTTCCCCATCTCCTGCCACTTTGCAAAAGGTATTGGGAGCACCCTGACAGCGGTGTATCCCCAGGAAATCGCAAGCTTTGCCGCCTTTTCACTGTCCGGACCATAAAAGATAATGGGAGCCTTTTTCCGCTCAGGAAACATATCCTTTGCAGATTCAAGCCTGGCAGGATCAATGGCCACGGCCCCTTGTATATGTCCCTTTACAACCTCACTTCCGGGACGCAGATCAATGAGGACATGGGGAATACCCTTTGCAATGGCCATCTTCAGCCAGTCCACTGCAACAACGCCATATTCATGTCTGCTCCAGTCCGGAAAACCACCGGTGTAAATTCTCACATCAGTATAACCAAGGGCCCTGGTCTTCATAAGAGCAGTCGGACTGAGACAGCCGCCAACCCCGTAAAAGATCACCGGAGCCGCCTTGTCTTTGGGAAGTTTCCCCACAAATTTATCAAAGGCAGGTGCCGGAATCAGCCCGGCGCCAGGAATATGGCCCATCTTGTACTTCATGGGTGGCCGGACATCAAATACCGCGACCTTCGGATCTTTCCGGAGCATCTGAAACTCGGCCCGGCTCAGTTTTTCATCATCTTCTATCACTTTCAGAATATCAAAGCGGATGATTTCCGTTGCCAGTTTCTCACCATCCCTCTCCACATAATTGATCTGGAACCCTTTTTTCTTATAGTTTCGGATGTCCTTGAAATCACGTACATATTTTACAGCAGTCTCATCATTGAACTTCACGACCTCCTTGTGAGTCATAAAGTCCATCTGGATGGTACCGGATTTAATGGCAATGTTTTCAAGAAACCCCATCATCACTCCGGGTTCCGGCTCATGGCACATACCACAGAGCTTGGCCATGGGCCTCTTTTCAGCAGCGGTTACAAAAGTTGCCAGCAGGACAGTGGCAAGACAGACAGTGGAAACAAGAGCTTTCTTCATACATCCCTCCAGGTGTTAGGTGTTTTCAAAAGAAACTTTCCCAAGTTTATCACCACATAGTATCACCAGTCAAGGAATATAGCTGTTTCCATGTACTTTCGGAAAAGCAGCGAAAAAGTCAGGCGGAAAGGGACACATCACTTTAAGGTCGCTGAAGCAGCAGGGGGCAGCTCCGCATTGAAGCCAGGAAGATCACGGACAAAGCTAAAGAGGACATTTCCCCGTTTTACCAGGGGCCGGGACACCTGAATGACCTGCCCTCTTTCCGGCACGGTCCCGGGAAGGTGGACTTCAAGCCCTGAGAGCTCTCCGGAATAGGGGATACGTGCCACTGCCAGCCAGCGGGGCAAAGTCTCCCATCGCCTGAGGTCAGGACCTTCCAGCATGCCGATGAGAACAATACGGGTGAGTGCACCGAGCAGGGCGTCCTGGTCTTCAACGGATCTGGCCAAAGCCTCTTTGGCGGCAATGCGCGCTGCCATTTTGGCAATCCGTGCCGGAGCCTCGAGCTTCCAGGTACTGATGGCAAGCCTGCTGATGCTTGTCAGGATAACAGCATCGCCAAGGTATTTATTCCCGGCATAAATCTGGATTCCGGGCATATAAAAAGAGCTGTCAAACCGGCCCCGCATCTCCCTGGCAGTTGGCGAGTGACCAAGGAGAATAAAACAGACCAGTTCCCTGTCGGCCTGAGAACCGCCAGCCATACCCTTGTCCAATCCGGCAGCAGATATGTGACCCTGTGCGTCAATGGAGATATCAGGCAGCAGCTCATTTACCAGCCCGTACTGCATCTCGGCATTGGAGCTGTCACCGGTCATCTCGAGAATAAATGCGGCAAGATACCTTGAAAAAGGGTCATCCGGATACTCTTCCCCCCGTTCATCCGGACGCAGGGAATGGATAATTCTTCTGGCCTCCACGCCACCATCTTCCCAGTTTCCGCCTGCCAGGTGATTCAGTGCGGTCATGGAGTGGAGCAGGGTCTGTTCAAAAGGTGCCCCCTCAAAAGAGTAGACCGTGTCGTTGACAACCCAGCTCCCCACTCCCTCTGATACGGAATAGGTCTCCAGCTGATCAATAATGTCACCGGCCTCAATGAAATCCATGGAACTCTGTTCATAGAGGCCGGCCGCCTGATAAACGGTACCACGCTCCATCAGGAACAGTACGGCATCCTTTCCCTCAGGCTCTTCCTGTCCAAGCTCTTCCAGGGCCAGCTGATAATTTCCCTGATAAAAGGCCTGCCTGGCACCCGGCAGATCATGGCCGGAACAGGAACTGAGCAGACAGACCGCAAGGACAGAAAGCAGTAGTGAAAGCCCCCTGCGGCCGATGGTGTGAAGCCGGGGAAACACCATGGCCTACCAGCCGATAAGCGGGATGGACTCATTCCGTGCAAACTCTTCTTCTGCCGTCCAGACAATGAGACCCGAAGTCAGATCAGTGATCTCAACCGTCAGTTTATAATAGTTCAGCCGCTGTGAAGAGAGCCGTACCTGTTTGGCACTCTTCTGGGTCATCTGGGTGAGAGAGCCGGTGATCATATATTTTGCCCCTGCCTGCTGGCCGATGGCTGCCATCTGCTCCGGCTTGGCATTGGCCGCCTGATATCCCTGTTCATCAAGGAGATCCTTGCGTCTGGCCGTGTTGACAAACTGCATCCTGCCACTCTGCAGCAGCATGGTTCGCATTCTGTCGGTGAGATTTTTGGTATCCACATATTCACGGGTCCGGTTCTCCACTCCGGCAATGGTTACCACCGGTGGAGAACTCTGGGCTGCCAGAAAGGGACTCGACAGTATTCTGTTCACCATGGCAGTGGTGATCTTACGCATATCAGTGGCATCATAATCGGCACGGTAGTGTTCCATGCTGTCGGGACTGACATCCTGAGTTGATGCCTGAAACGCTGAGCAGCCGGGCAGTAAAAGGGCAGTTGCAACAATCAGGGCAAGGCCCTTGACAGATGATGTATTCAAGACAGATCCTCCGGTACGTAACTCGTTTTTTTTAAATTCCTCATCAAACAGGGTACATGTATGTATTGTACAGGCATACTGCATCTTTTGTAAATCAGGAATTAAAAGAAACAGGAACTATTTTCATTTGCCTTTCCTCCTCTTTGCCAGTAGCATTTTAGAACACCAAACTCACAGGAGCACACCATGAATAAACCAGCTGTATTTCTCACTGCAACACTCCTCTTTTTCTGTACCGTCCTCACGGCTCAGGCCAGACCGGTCCGGGTCATCATGCTCGATTTTGCCGATGAAACAGGAGGAGCCGCAGATATCGGTCTCACCGGCCCCATTGACACCCGGGCTTTTGCGGCAAAAGGCCCTCATTTCCTGCAGACAGCACTTCTGAGCTCACCGGATTTCATGCTCATTGACAGGCGGGATTTCATCCGTCAGATTGAAAAAATCCAGCCGCGGGATGGTTCAGATCCCGTTTCCGACACCTTTTTTGCCACCAGAGAACGACCAGGCCCCCTTGGCCCCACATTCTTTAATGCCGCACGTACGCTGAAAGGGGATGCCCTGATACGGGGCAGCCTCCTCTCCCTGTCCACCAGCAGGCAGAACATTAATCAGGGCGGATACCAGACAGCATTTATCACACTCAACCTGAGAGTCATGCTCCAGGCACTGGACACATTGAATGGAAGTGTGATTGCGGCAAAGGAAGGCCGGGCTGAACGCAAAATCCGGCAGACATCGGGAGTGCAGACTGAAATCGGGGAGGACGAACTGCTGGACCTGTATCAGTCGGCAATCGAGTCCGCTGTGGCAGAGATCAAAACCCAGCTCAAAGTGCGGGTAAACCTGGACAGTAACGTGAAAATCTGGCTCAGCACCAGTGCCGATCCCGCCATGATTGAACTGGACGGAATACTTCTAGGCAGCAGTCCCATCGAAGGCGTTGAGGTCCTGCGGGGAGATCACACCCTCACCGTCACCCGGCCCGGATATGAAACCATCAGCAAAAAGCTCATGCTGGAAAGCGACATGAAGATCAGCGTACCCATGATATCCAATCAGCTCAGTGCGGAAGAACGGAAAAAGGCGCTGTCGAACATGAACCTGCGCCTTTTGAAAATCAACTGACCGCAATGTGCCAGCTGCTGCCGGGCAGCCCGGATCGGCAAGTACCTCTTCCCAGGTTTGCGGCAGCAATGCAGGGATCACTCCAATTCTGCCCCTGATGACCCGGAATCAGGGGTTCCGGTTGTACCGGAAACAGAACATGAAAGCCCGCATTCATCCGGGGCTTTCCCCGTCAGAAGAAACCTGCTTCAAGTCCCCTTCAAGCCGATCTCCTCGGCCACATCCTGCATTCCGGCAATGGTATCCACGATGAGATCCGCCACCTGCAGTCCGAGCATCCCCGCACCCTTCTCAATTATTGAGCGATCAACCCCTGCTGCAAAGCGTTTATCCTTCCACTTTTTCTTCACAGACTTGGGTTTGAGATCCATAACGCTCTTTGAGGGTCGCACCAGCGCAGTTGTGGTCACAAGGCCCGTCAATTCATCAATGGCAAAGAGGACCTTTTCCATTTCACTCTGCGGTTCGACCTCCGAGCAGATTCCCCAGCCATGACTCACAACTGCCCGGATATATTCTTCCGGCCAGTCATGTTCTTTCAATATCTCCTCTGCCTTTTGACAGTGCTGATCCGGATACTGCTCATAGTCAAGATCGTGAATCAGGCCGACAACACCCCACTTTTCCTCATCTGCTCCTCTCTTCCGGGCACAATGGCGCATCACCCCCTCCACGGACAGGGCGTGCCTGATAAGGCTTTCTGACTGATTATACTCTTTCAGCAGATCAAACGCCTGCTGCCGACTGGGTACCTGTGACATAATAAAGCATCCTCATTACAACCTGGATCCGTGACGAAACTCCGGGAATTGAGAAAACTCTCACGAATTCAGGACGTACTTAAATCTGTTTTCGTTTAATCCCGAGACAATAGGGACTGTCCAGCTGATAGACACGCACCTTGCGGCTGCGTGGAAACTCTCTTTTGGCAATGGTCTTCAGCAGTTTCCCCAAATCATCCATACTCACCTGGAAACTCTGCTCTTCATAGCCCCGCTCCTGCACGGAGAGGTTCTCCTCGTCAATTTTGATGATGGTGACACCGCGATTACGTTTATAGGTGAGGATTTCAACCCCCTGCGGCGGTTCGAGCTTACGTACAATCAGCTGAACCTGTTTAATCGCGGACCGAATATTAATAAGAGCCATAGAACCAGTTCCTCTTCCCGGCAGGGCCGCTCTGCAGCAGATCATCTCTTTCACTGAGCGACCGGAAGCAGGAAGCCTGAAAAGACTATCTGGTTTCCACGGAAGAGAGGTAGCTGTTCACCTCCTCTTCAATCTGCTTTTCAACCTCATCACCTAAAAAATGCACCTTCACCACTTCCTTGAACTGACAGGTTCCAATGCTGCACTCCACACAACCTATCTCATGTTTTCCAAGAATTTCACCCACTTTCGGATGCTCTTCAATAACTTCTTTTATTGATTTCTCTCCAATACCACCAACAAGTTCCACAACATCACTCCTTGCAAATTACACAAAACAGCAATGGACAGCGCATGAAAATAACGCAGCAGTACCCTGTCCATCCTGTTCAGACCATTTCTGTCCCGATGCAGCCGGGCAGAAACGTAAACAGCTCTCTTTCAGTTGCTACGACACAGGGCAGACAATCAATCCAGCAGCAGTTTCTGCCCTTCGAGTTTCTGGATCCAGGAGATCTCCTGGGTCACTTCCAGAACACCCATATAGTCACCATCGTCACCATACACGGGGAAGTAACGGATAAGAACCTTCTCATCACGAAAGTCAATCCAGAATTCAGCCTTGTCCATGGTCTTGTTCTTGAAACCTTCGACAATCTTCAGGACAGTATCCACAGATTTCTCCGGATGACACTTCTGCACCTTCCGGCCAATGACGGAACGGGTCCGGGCAAAGATCTTCTCCTTGTCAAGACGGTTGAAATAGGCAACGGTGTCGTCGGCATCCACAAAGGTCACCTCAACAGGCATTGTTTCCATGATTGCGTGAAGCTGCTCTGTGCTGAGATTCTCAACCAGTCGCATCTTGGCGCCACCCTCCTCAACCTCACTGAGCATGGTGGAAAATTTCTCTGCCGCCTGCTCACCATAATGCTGGAGATCAGAATTCCGGAACTCTTCCAGGAGATACGCGAAATCCTCTTCTGTCAGAATCTGCCGTGCCATATTGTAGAGGATGTCATTTTCCTTCCAGATATGCTCAGCCCGAATTTTCAGATAATCCAATCCCTCTTTGACAAATTCGGCCTTTTTCTCATCAGAGGCAGTGGAGAGTGTATCTACGGCCATCTGCATCTTCAGAAGAAGATTGCGTTCCATCTCATGCTCCATCAGCATGACTCCGATGGGCCC